>CAXSGT010000091.1:0-12182 GCA_964236835.1 uncultured Polaromonas sp. | reverse complement strand
CCGACAGGTTCTTGATAAGCTTGGTTTGCGCCGCGCCGCCGACGCGCGACACCGAGATACCGGCATTGATCGCGGGGCGGATACCAGCGTTGAACAGGCTGGTTTCCAGGAAAATCTGCCCGTCGGTGATTGAAATCACGTTCGTCGGCACAAAAGCGGAGACGTCGCCGGCCTGCGTTTCAATAATTGGCAGTGCCGTCAGCGAGCCGGTCTTGCCTTTGACGGCGCCCTTGGTGAAGTCTTCGACATATTTTTCGTTCACGCGCGCGGCGCGCTCGAGCAAGCGGCTGTGCAGATAGAACACGTCGCCGGGATAGGCTTCGCGGCCTGGCGGGCGGCGCAGCAGCAGCGACACCTGACGGTAGGCGACGGCCTGCTTGGACAGATCGTCATACACGATCAGCGCGTCTTCGCCGCGGTCGCGGAAGTATTCGCCCATGGTGCAGCCCGAGTAGGCGCTGACGAACTGCATGGCGGCCGATTCGGACGCCGACGCGGCGACGACGATGGTGTACTCCATCGCGCCGGCCTGCTCGAGCGAGCGCACCACGTTCTTGATCGAAGACGCTTTTTGCCCAATCGCGACATAGACGCAGTAAACGCCCGTGCCCTTCTGGTTGATGATCGCGTCGATCGCGACGGCCGACTTGCCGGTCTGGCGGTCGCCGATGATGAGTTCGCGCTGGCCGCGGCCGATGGGCACCATCGAGTCGATCGACTTGAGGCCGGTTTGCAGCGGCTGATCGACCGATTTGCGGGCGATCACGCCCGGCGCGACCTTTTCGATCACGTCGGTCATCTTCGCGTTGACCGGCCCTTTGCCGTCGATCGGCTGGCCGAGCGCATTAACGACGCGGCCCAGCAGCTCAGGGCCGACCGGAACCTCCAGGATTCGGCCCGTGCACTTGACGGTGTCGCCCTCGGCGATATGCTCGTATTCGCCCAAAATCACCGAGCCGACCGAGTCACGCTCGAGGTTCAGCGCCAGGCCATAGGTGGCCGCGCCGTCGGGCGTGGCCGGAAACTCGAGCATCTCGCCCTGCATCACATCGGACAGACCGTGGATGCGGACAATACCGTCGGCCACCGACACCACGGTGCCCTGGTTGCGGATATCGACGTTTGCCGTCAGGCCTTCGATACGGGTCTTGATCAGTTCGGAAATTTCTGCTGGATTGAGTTGCATGGCTCTTTCCTTCCTTCTAGGTTGTTGGCGAAAAACCGGGCTACCGGGCAAGGCGCGGCATCAGGCCGTCAGCGCCATTTTCATCTGCTCTAAACGGGCTTTGACCGAGGTGTCCAGCACCTCGTCGCCCACGACGACGCGAACGCCGCCGATGAGTTCGGGATCGAGTTCGACCTTGAGGTTGAGCTTGCGGCCGAAGCGCTTTTCCAGCGTCGCGGCCAGATCGGCCAACGCCGCGCCGCCGAGCTCGAACGCGCTGTAAACCATCGCATCGGACGAGCCGCCTCGGGCGTTTTCAAGCGCGCGAAACTGGCTGGCGATTTCCGGCAGCAGGCTAATGCGGCCGTTGTCGATCACGGTGCGAAGGAAGTTCTTGCCGGCTTGCGGCAGCGCGCCCCGGACCACGCCAGAAATCACGTCGAAAATCTGCTCCGGCGTGACGCTCGGGTCGCCTGCGAACTGCTGCAGCTGCGCATTGCCGCCGATGGCTGCGAGCTCGTCGAGCCAGACGGCCGCGCCGCCCGGCTCGGAGCCGGACGCCTGGAACAGCGCTTCGGCATAAGGACGCGCAATGGTGGCTAGTTCGGCCATGTGGATGCTCGTTTGGGTTGGGTCAAAGTTCGGTCTTCAGGCGAGCGAGCAAATCGGCATGCACGCCGGCATTGACTTCCTTGCGCAGAATCTGCTCGGCGCCCTTGACGGCCAGCGCGGCGACCTGCTCGCGCAGGGTTTCACGGGCCCTGACGGTTTGCTGCTCGGCTTCGACTTTCGCGCTAGCAATGATCTTGTTGCCCTCGTCGGCTGCCTTGGCCTTGGCCTCTTCGATCAGCGCCTGGCCGCGGCGCTCGGCCTCGGCCAGGCGAACGGCCGATTCGTTGCGCGATCTGGCCAGCTCTTCATCGACGCGCTTGTTGGCGACGGTGAGTTCGGACTTGGCTTTTTCGGCGGCCGCCAGGCCGTCGGCGATTTTCCGGGCGCGTTCGTCGAGCGCGATGGCGATGGGCGGCCACACGAATTTCATCGTGAACAGCACCAGCAGTGCGAAGACGATGGCTTGCGCCACCAGGGTTCCATTAATGTTCACAGGTGATCTCCTTCAACCAGGTGTTGCAAGAGGCGGAACTTACCTGGCCAGACGTCCGATTTGAGCCAGGAACGGGTTGGCCGTTGCAAACCACAAGGCGATACCGGTTCCGATAATGAACGCCGCGTCGATCAGACCGGCGAGCACGAACATCTTGGTTTGCAGCTCGCCCATGAGTTCAGGCTGGCGCGCGGCCGCTTCGAGGTATTTGCTGCCCATGATGCCGATGCCGACGCAAGCGCCCAAAGCGCCCAGACCGATGATCAAACCAGCGGCCAGAGCGGCAAAACTAATAACTTCCATGATTGACTCCTAAATTAACGAAAGAAAAATAAAAACAAGGTGAAACGAAAATCAATGCGCGTCATGCGCCTGCCCTATGTAGACCAAGGTCAACATCATGAACACGAAAGCCTGCAGCGTGATGATGATGATGTGGAACACCGCCCACGCCGAACCCGCCACCACGTGCAGCAACAAAAGCAGCAGGCTCGAAGGCGCCGCCGAGAATGCCCAGGAACCGCCCAGCAGCGCGATCAGCATGAACACGAGCTCGCCCGCATACATGTTGCCGAACAGCCGCATGCCATGCGAGACGGTCTTGGCGACAAACGAGATCAGCTGCTCGGCGATGTTGACAATAGCCAGAATGACGGCAAAAAACGGGTTCTTGCTGGTGCCGAAAGGCGCGGAAACCAGCTCATGCGCCCAACCGCCGACGCCCTTGATCTTGACGTTGTAGAACAGGCAGATCAGCAAGACCGACACCGCCAACCCCATCGTCACCGAAAGATCGGCGGTGGGAACGACGCGCAGGTAGGCGTGCTCGGCATCATGCCCGGCGGCGCCGTAGATCCAGCCCCACACGGTGGGCAGCAGGTCCAGCGGCAGCAAATCCATCGCGTTGAGCAGCAGGATCCAGACGAACACCGTCAGCGCCAGCGGCGCGACCAGCTTGCGGCTTTTGGCGTTGTGAACGATCCCCTTGGCCTGGGTTTCGACCATTTCCACCAGGATTTCAACGGCGGCCTGGAAACGGCCCGGCACGCCCGGCGTCGCCTTGCGCGCCGCCTTCCAGAGGAAAAAGCAACCCAGCACGCCGAGCAGGATCGAGAAAAAAAGCGAGTCGATGTTGAAAACGGAAAAATCGACAATTTCGGTCTGCGGATGGTTTTGCCAATGCGTCAGGTGGTGAACGATATAGTCACTGGCTGTCGGAGCGGTTGCTTCTGAAGACATCTGTCAACTCTTTATTCTGTTTTCGTTTAAGGCGCATTACAAGCGCCACCCAGTACATATTCAAGGTCACCATCAGGCCGATCAGCATCGCCAGCCAGTCCAGATTTGCGACCAGCCGCGGGGCCGCAAAAAGCATTGCGACGGTTGCGGCGATCTTGACCGTTTCCCACACAAAAAATCCGGTCACCGCGGCCGCCGGATTGATCAACGACACCCGGCTGGCAAGGCCGCGCGCCAGCAGGGCACCCGGTATCACCACAGCCAGCGCGCCGTACAGCGCGGACCAGCCGGCGCTTTGCCTGCCGGTCAGCAACCATGCGGCACACGCCGCCAGAATGCCCGCCGCCGATTGCCCCGCCAATACAGCCCATGGAGACAGCGAAGGGTTCGCCTCTCGAAACCTTTGCGCTTCTTCGCGCGTCAGCGGTTTAAAGTCCCGCTCCCACCGACCCTCTTCCTCGCCATCGTCCCCCCCGTTTTTCCAGTTCGCCATTTTGGACTTGAAGTATTTCGGCGAGGTTACGGGGCCATGTTTAGCAAAGCCACTGATTATAAGTAAAAACCAGCATATCCCGTCAAACTCGTGGCTTTAAATTCCGATTTCGTTCCATTTAGGCGTTCGGGCTGGCTTTGGGCGATGTTCATGAAAGGTTCTGGAAAAGGTCACAATCGCCGCTTGAAAGCGCCTACCTTATATGACTCATCGAACGAAAGATTGTCCATGTACGCCTCGATGAAATTTCTGCACCTCGCCGCCGCCATCGTCTGGCTGGGCGGCGTCTGCTTCATGCTGTTTTCGCTGCGCCCGGCGGCCGGGCAGCTGGCGCCGCCGCAGCGCCTGCCGCTTATCGCCGAAGTGCTGCGCCGCTTTTTCGTCGGCGTCTGGCTGGCGGCGGCAATCCTGCTGGTGACGGGACTCGCCATGCTGCTCGACGTGGGAATGAAAAACGCGCCTGTCGGCTGGCACCTGATGCTGGGCATCGGCCTGCTGATGTTCGCGCTGTTCGGCCATCTTTATTTCGGCCCGTATCGCCGTCTCAAGCAGGCCGTCGGCGCGTCGGACTGGCCCGAAGGCGGCCGGCGCGTCGGCCAGATCGCGACGCTCGCCACGGCCAACCTGGCGCTTGGCTCCGTCGCCATCGCGGCCGTCATTTTCCTGGCGTGATTGCGCCATGCCGCAACCATTCAATGTGGTCCGCCTATGCGCCGCCGGCATCGGACTCGCTTTTTTGGGAAGCTGCACCGCCGTGAATGCTGACTACGACCCCGCCAAACCGCACCACACCGCCGACGGTTTTAAAAACAACTATGTCGGCACGATCGACAAGAGCTTTGGCGAACTGCTGCGCTGGCAAATCGAGCGCATCCGCAACGGCCTGCCCAGGGCGGCGCAGGCGCCAACGCCCCAGCAGCTGCCCGACCTTGCCGCGATTCGCGGCTACGCCACCGGTCCGATCGGCGCAGCGCTGAAACCGCCGGCCATCACCTGGATCGGCCACGCCAGCATGCTGGTGCAGGCCGGCGGCCTGAACGTGCTGACCGACCCGGTGTTTTCCGAGCGCGCGAGCCCGGTTCAATTCCTGGGGCCGAGACGCGCGCAGCCGCCCGGCGTCGCGCTGGCCGATCTTCCGCCGCTCGACGTGGTGCTGATCTCGCACAACCACTACGACCATCTGGACAAGGCCGCGGTGCAAGAGATCGCCCGCCGCTCGGCTACAGCCGGCAAGCCGACGCTGTTCCTTGTGCCGCTTGGCATGAAGGCCTGGTTTGCCGACGTGGGCATCGGCAATGCCGTCGAAATGGACTGGTGGGATAAGTACGTTTACCAAGGCGTCGAATTCAACTTCACACCGGTGCAGCACTGGTCGAGCCGCACCTTAAGCGACCGCAACCAGACGCTGTGGGGCGGCTACGCCGTGTTCGCGCCGGAATTCCATTGGTATTTCAGCGGCGACTCGGGCTATTCCAAAGACTTTGCCGACACCCGCGCCCGCTTTGCCGAGCGCCAGACGCCGCTACTGGGCGGCGGCTTCGACCTGGCGCTGATCGCAGTCGGCGCCTACGAGCCGCGCTGGTTCATGGCCGGCCAGCATGTCGATCCGGCCGAGGCCGTGACGGTGCATCGGGACCTGGGCGCCAAGCGCAGCGTCGGCGTGCACTGGGGCACTTTCGAGCTGACCGACGAGTCGCTCGACCAGCCGCCTAAAGACCTGGCGGCGGCGCGCACGGCGCAAGGCCTCAAAGACGAAGATTTCAGCGTGATGGCGATCGGCGAAACGCGCTTTTTGCCGGCAAGGGCGCGTCCGTAACAAAATCGGCTTTCATGACAACTCCCGACAGCCCTCTCCAGCCTGCCCTGCCGGCGACGCCCTGCTACCTCAACGGCGAATACACCCTGCTCAAGGACGCGAAGGTCAGCGTCATGGACCGGGGCTTTATCTTCGGCGATGGCGTCTATGAGGTCGTGCCGGCTTACGCGGGCAAGCTGTTCCGTTTCGCCCAGCACATGGCGCGGCTCGACCGCAGCCTGGCCGAGTTGCGCATCGCCAACCCGCTCAGTCACCAGGCCTGGCGCGATATTGCTACAAAATTAATAGCTGACTATGCCCGTAGCCAGTGCCGTACAACATCAAATGATGCCGAAATCGATCAGATCGTCTATATCCAGGTCAGCCGCGGCGTTGCGATGCGCGACCACCCCATGCCGCCCGGCTTGACGCCGACGGTGTTCGTCATGAGCAACGCCATGAAGCTGCCAACGGCGCAGCAGCGCGAGGACGGCGTCGCCTGCGTCAGCGCCGACGACTTCCGCTGGGAAAAAGCGCACATCAAGACCACCAGCCTGCTCGGCGCGGTGTTCGCCCGGCAGATCAGCGTTGACGCCGGCGCGCTGGAAACCATCATGTTTCGCGGCGATGCCTTGAGCGAAGCCGCCGCCAGCAATGTCTGGGTGGTCAAGGACGGCAAGGTATTCGGCCCGCCGAACGACCATCTGGTGCTCGAAGGCATTCGCTATCGCCTGATCGAGGAAATGTGCTGCGCCTCGGGGCTGGCCTTCGAGCTGCGCCGTGTTACCCGCGCCGAAGTGTTCGCGGCCGACGAGCTGCTGCTGTCGTCGGCGACCAAGGAAATCCTACCCATCACGCTGCTCGACGGCCAGCCCGTCGGCACCGGAAAGCCTGGCCCGGTTTACGAAAAACTTTATGCCGCTTACCAGCAAGCCAAACAGGAGCCATCGACATGAGCCTTCCCCCCGAACAGACCCCTGACGCCGCCGCCCGCAAGGATTCGCTGATCGAGTACCCGTCGCTGTTCCCGATCAAGGTGATGGGGGTCAAGGCCGACGGCTTTGTACACGCGGTCACTGTGGTCGCCCAGCAGTTCGACCCGACTTTCGACGCTTCCACGATCGAGCTGCGCGAAAGCAAGGGCGGCAAATACCTCGGCGCGACGATCACCGTTACCGCCACCAGCCGCGAGCAGCTCGACGAGCTGTACCGCACGCTGAGCACGCATCCGATGGTGAAGGTTGTGCTTTAAACAACACAAATTGACGTCAAGAATTTCACAAGAAGAGATGAAATCAATCTTATAAAAAAAGTCTCAATAATATTTTCATAAGATTATGATTATGAATTCTTATGAAAATTATGAACGACCGAACGCAGCGTGCTGGCCGCTATATCCAGCAACTGACGGGTTACCGCGCATTCATGCCCGAAGGGTTGCCACCGAAGCCGGACATTGAATTCGACGGCGAACTTCGTACGCTGTTGTCTGCGGCTGATCGAGACGTCGCCCGATTGGACGCTATTGCGACCCTTCTTCCGAATCCCGACTTGTTCGTAGCGATGTACGTTCGCCACGAGGCGGTACTGTCTTCGCAAATTGAAGGCACACAAAGCACGCTGGAAGACGTTTTAGCCTTTGAAGCGCAGGGCACCAACAACGACACGCCGAAAGATGTGGAAGAGGTCATCAACTATGTCAGGGCGATGAACCACGGCCTGCGGCGTCTAGGCGAGCTGCCCTTGAGTTTGCGTTTGGTCAGGGAAATTCACGCCGAACTCATGCAGAATGTGCGGGGCGGCGAAAAAACACCGGGTGAGTTCCGTACCACGCAAAACTGGATCGGCGCGCCTGCTAGCACACTCGCAAATGCCTCGTTCGTACCGCCCCCGCCCCATGAGTTGATGAACGCACTGGGCCTGCTGGAAAAATTCCTGCATGACGGAAAATCCACTGTGCCACTGCTGATCCGCTGCGGTTTGGCGCATGCTCAATTTGAAACCATTCATCCCTTTCTGGATGGCAACGGCCGCGTCGGCAGGCTTTTGATCACGCTCATCCTGTGCGAAGAACAAGCCCTGTCACGCCCCCTGCTTTATCTGTCGGTGTTTCTTAAAGCCCACCGCAGCGAGTATTACGACCGGCTTACCGCCATCCGAAGCCATGGCCATTGGGAACAGTGGCTCAAATTCTTTCTGCGCGGCATTAGCCAAACGGCCCGAGCCGCCACACAGACAGCCACTGAGATCGTCAAAATGCGTGAGGCGCATCGCAACGCCATCATGAAAAGTCCCAAGGCGCTCAAGCTGCTTGACAGCTTGTTTCAGCAGCCACTGGTATCGCCCAATCGCATCGCTGAAATTGTCGGCTGCACCCATCCCACTGCGGTCAAGCTCGCGCGTGACCTTGAACAGCGCGGGTGGCTAAGGGAAGTAACCGGTTTTGAACGCAACCGCCTATACCGCTATCAGCCTTATATGGAACTGTTTCACCGCGAAACGGTCGAGGCCGCCTTTGCCGCCCAGGCACCCACGCAGACCCGTTTCAACGCTAGCTGAGTCAAAGACAGACCACTCATGCCCACCCTCGACTGGCTCAACCGCGCCACCGCCTTCACCACCGCCGCCCGCGTTCCCTACCGCTTGCTGGAGCAGGTGTCGGTTCACACGCTTCATGCTCCCTTGCCCCCACGGGGAGAGGGCGGGGGCGAGGGACCGCCCCCGACCCCGATTCCCGACAACCTCCTCATCCAGGGCGACAACCTCGAAGCCCTCAAGGCGCTGCTGCCGTTCTACCGGGGGCAGGTGAAATGCATCTTCATCGACCCGCCATACAACACCAAAAGCGCGTTCGAGCATTACGACGACAACCTCGAACACGCCCAGTGGCTGAGCATGATGCTGCCGCGCCTGCAGTTGCTGCGCGACCTGCTTCGTGAGGACGGCTCGATCTGGGTGACGATCGACGACAACGAGGGGCATTACCTCAAGGTGCTGATGGACGAGGTGTTTGGGCGGGGGAATTTTGTGAATAACGTGATTTGGCAAAAAGCTGATTCACCGCGAAACTCTGCCGCCAGTTCTCATCGGATTACGACTATATGTATGTGAATTCCAAGGCGCCTGATTGGACGCAGACAGCGGGCCTTTGACGCGGAGGCCTGAAGCACGTGATGTCAGGCTTGCAAACATATCTTTGACTATGGAGAAGAAAAATGCTCACTCGGCTTAGAGTCCAAGGATTCAAGAACTTGTTGAATATTGACATTCGATTTGGCCAATTCACGTGCATCGCCGGCCCCAACGGTGCCGGCAAATCCAACCTGTTCGATGCAATTACGTTTTTAGGTGATTTGGCCTCGATGCCTATCATGAAAGCCGCTAGTCGGGCCAGAGGTACCAATGGCCGAATCTCAGACTTTCACAGTCTTTTTTTCAAAAATCCCAAAGGCGACTTTAGCCCGATGCTTTTTATCGCAGAAATGATTGTTCCCAGCATAGTGACCGATGACTTTGACCGGTCTGCCAAGCCCACCGCAACGTTTCTTGAATACACGCTGGAATTGCGACTTAGCGAAACGCATGCCGATTCATCGCCATCTGATCCGATTTACATAGAGCAGGAAGGGCTTCGCGCAATCAATTCGAGTGAGGCAGCCAAACATCTTGGGTTTGCCCAATCGCCGGCATGGATAAAGAAACACATCTACGGGCCGAGCAGCAGGCGCACCCCATTTATCGAAACGTCAGGTAATCCAAACCAGCCAGCTATTAGGCTTTTCGGAGATCAGACCAAAAAAGGAGTTCCTCCTTTTCTTGTACCTGCCAGGAAGTCCCCACAAACCATTGTGTCTGGCGCCAACTCATCGTCACACCCAACTGCGTTGGCAGCGCGAAGTGAATTACGGTCCTGGCGGTTGTTGCAACTCGAACCATCCGCATTGAGGCGTTTCGACAACTTTGGCGATGATCCATATATAACTTCAACGGGCGAGCACTTACCCGGCGCCTTGATGCGGCTAGACAATCATGCAGAGGTTTCCCAGCGTTTGTCGGAACTGTTGCCAGACATCGTGTCGGTCAATGTTGACGCTGATGAAAAGCGACAAGTAAAGACCTTACTTTTGACTATGAAGGACAAAGAAACATACACCGCGAGCTCTTTATCCGACGGCACGCTGCGGTTCATGGCTTTGGCCGTGCTGGCATTGGATCCTGAGTTTGGCGGTCTGCTTTGCATGGAAGAACCTGAAAATGGAATCCATCCATCGCGAATTCCGCAGATGCTCGGTTTGGTTCGTAGCTTGTCAGAGGATGTAGAAGCTGATGAGGGTCAAGACTCCACTCCATCGATCCGACAAGTGATCGTCAATACACATTCGCCATTAGTTGTCGCCGAGTTGCGAGACGACGAACTCTTGTTTGCAGAAACCTTGAAGCTGAAAGGAAAGGGTTTCGTTAATTTCAAACCGCTTGTCGGCACTTGGCGAAAAAATATTTCCGACGCGACAGGGGCAGAGCTGATTACCAGAGGGGAAATTTTGTCTTACCTAAGCGGCAACCGACGAATCACTCGACTTGGTGCAAGCGTGCAATTGGTCGGGCGTTGGGCTGAACCCACGGGTGACCTGTTTCATCAAGCCAGGTCATGAAAAGAATCACGGCAACGCTCGTTACCGACGGCAGCTCCGACAGGCTTCTAGCCCCCTTAATTGAGTTGCTTTTTAGTGCTCATACTGAACTTCCCTATCAGGTGAACTGCGCTGAGGGACTTCCGCCCTTATCCAGTGGGATTAGAGCGAGAATCGATTCGGCGTTGGAACTGTTTCCTTGTGATTTCTTGTTCGTCCATCGCGACGCTGAAGGTGTTGATGCGGCTGTGAGACAGCGAGAGATTGAAGCGGACTGGTTGAATTCGCAGCAAACTGCCACTTTGATTTGCGTGATACCCGTGCGAATGACAGAAGCTTGGCTTATTGCCAATGCGAAGCCGATCAGGTCAGCCGTTGGCAATCCCACTGGCTCAATAGCTCTCGGCTTACCTGCAATAAAAGACATTGAGTCATTACCCAACCCAAAAGAGATTCTTTTTGCAGCTTTGAAAGCGGCGTCTGGGCGGGGTGCCTCCCGCAAGCGACGCTTCAATCCTCACCAATTCAGGCATCGCGTCGGCGAACTTACAGACGATTTGGAACCGCTGCGCAAGCTGAGTTCTTTCAGACATCTCGAAACTCAGGTCAAAAAGCATCTGGGAGAGTCAAATCGCTGAGTGCATATTTGTAGGCCACCCCAACCGCAACGCGTTGGACGCCAGTCACGGTGCGGATGTGCAGGTCTGCGTGCTGGAAGATCTGGACCACATCGCATTGCCTGACAGGGACCGACAGACCGTGGCAATGCTGACATGAATCGCCCTCGCCCCATGCCGATCAAAATCCGCCACCTCGGCCGCGTCGCCTACCTCCCCACCTACGAAGCCATGCAGGCCTTCACCGAGTCCCGCGGCGCCAAAAATAGTGATGAAATCGGGCTTCTGGACAGCAGGGACGTGCCAGATCAGCTATGGATTTGTGAGCATGCGCCGGTTTATACCCAGGGACTGGCGGGAAAACCCGATCACGTCCTGAACCCTGGCGACATTCCGGTGGTGCAGGCCAACCGCGGCGGCCAGGTGACCTACCACGGTCCCGGCCAGGTCGTGGCCTATCCGCTCGTCGACTTGAAGCGCGCCAGCTATTTCGTCAAGGAATATGTGTACCGGATCGAGGAGTCGGTGATCCGCACGCTGGCGCATTTCGGCGTCACCGGGCACCGGGTGGCGGGCGCGCCGGGGATTTACGTTCGGCTGGACGATCCGTTTGCGCATGCCGCGCTGACGGGCCCGGTCGATCCGGACGACGCCTTTCGCGGCCTGGGGAAAATCGCCGCGCTCGGCATCAAGGTCAGCCGGCACTGCGCCTACCACGGCGTGGCGCTGAACGTGGCGATGGACCTGGAACCCTTTTCGCGTATCAACCCTTGCGGCTATGCGGGACTGAAAACCACGGACCTTTCTACAATCGGGATTTCGGCCAGCTGGCCGGAGGCGGCCGACGTGCTGGGCCGGCAGCTTGTTAGTTTCCTGACGCCGTAATCCGCAACCGAGACACCACACACCATGAGCACACTCGAAGTCGTCCGCGAAGCCCAGAGCCTTGAAAACTACAACCCGCTGGCCAAGCAAAAAGCCGCCGCCAAGCTGTCGCGCATTCCGGTCAAGGTCGTCCCGCGCGGCGAAGTCCTGAAAAAGCCCGACTGGATCCGCGTCAAGGCCGGCAGCCCGACGACGCGCTTCTACGAAATCAAGCAAATATTGCGTGAAAACAGGCTCAACACGGTGTGCGAG
>CAXSGT010000090.1:0-12381 GCA_964236835.1 uncultured Polaromonas sp. | reverse complement strand
CCCCACCAGCCAGGGCCGCGGAGCCGGCTTTGCCGGGCCGCAGGCGCAGCGGCCCCCTCGGGGGGCAGCGCATTACACGAAGTGAAAAGCGTGGGGGCCAGTTCAGTCCCAACTGCCGACATCGGCATTCTTGCCTTCGCCTCCGGCCTGTCCGTCGGCACCGAAGGACATCACGTCGATCTCGCCCTTGATCCCCGGATTGAGATACTGGTACGGCCGGCCCCAGGGGTCGTTGGGCAGCTTGTCGACATAGGACTTCCAGTTGCTGGGAATCGGCCCGGTCGTCGGTTTGACCAGCAGCGCCTGCAAGCCCTGTTCGGCCGTCGGGTAGCGCTGGTTGTCCAGCCTGTAGAGCTTGAGCGCCTGCATCAGGTTGTTGACGTCGGTCTTGGCGGCCGTGGCGCGCGCGTCGTCGGCCCGGTTGAGCACATTCGGAACGATCAAGGCGGCCAGCACGCCGATGATGACAAGCACCACCATCAGTTCGATGAGCGTGAAACCCGCTGACGGCCGGCGCCGGACGGGACGAGGAATAGGTATGCGTTGGGTCATGGTCGCTTCAATGATAATCCCGCCATGCAGACAGATGCTTACCGCTTGGGACCCGTCAGGATGGTGACATTCGCCATGGCGGCGCTGGCTGCCGCCAGTGCTGCGTACTGGGGCCTGAAGGTCGGGAATTTCGCAGCGCCATCCGCCTCGACGGCGGTGCTCGCGCAAAACGCTTTTGCCCTGAACCCGCAGGCGGTGGCGCGTGCGTTGGGGGGCGGCTTGGTGGCGGCGCCAGCGGCTGCCAGCGTGCAGAGCGCGCCGGTCGCCAGCCGCTATGCGCTGGTGGGCGTGCTGGCCGCAAATGCGCGCAGAGGCGCGGCGCTGATCTCGGTCGATGGACAAGACGCCAAACCGGTCCGGGTCGGCGCTCGGGTCGATGCAGGCACGGTCTTGCTTTCGGTGTCGGCGCGCCGTGCCGTACTGTCTTCTGGTGCGGATGCAACAACCAGGATCACGTTGGATCTGCCTATGCCGGTCAATTGATGCTATTTTAATAATAGCTAAAAGCGGCCCATCTATAAGCGCTGCTGGCTTAAAATACCTATTCGCAGGCGATTCAGCACATGCTTTTTTTGGAAATGATTTACCGGGAAATGTGTTTCTCGATTTACATTTTGTAATCAATAGGTGATGATGACGGTTGGTTAACCCCTTTGAAAACCATGTCCGTCATCGATATCGCAAACATCCCCGCACCGCCGCTGGCGCTTCCCGGCCTGGGCCGCGCTTGTCCTGGCGGGCAAACTCGGTCAGAAGGCGGCGATCGAGATTTTTCGCAAGGCCGAAAGCGGGCGCGGCAGCTTCATTGCCGAGCTGACCGGCTCGGGCGCCGTCTCGGCCTTCGATCTGGCCCACATCATGTCAACGTCGTTCGCGGCGCCGCTGCTTGACCTGGAGGTCATTGACGTTCAGCGCTTGCCCAAGGGCTTGCTCGACAGCAAAATCTGCACCGACTGCCGCCTTGTCGTGCTGAGCAAACGCGGCAACCGCCTGATTGTCGCAACAGCCGACCCATCGGACCAGGAAGCGGCGGAAAAAATCAAGTTTTCCACCCAGCTAGGGGTGGACTGGGTCATCGCCGAATACGACAAATTGTCCCGACTGGTCGAAGCCGCAAACGCGACCGTGTCCGAAAGCCTGAACAATGCCATCGGCGACGACTTCGAGTTCGACGAGGACGGCGCCGACGCGGAGGCGCAGGAAATCGATATCGGCGCCGCGGAAGTCGAGGACGCGCCGATCGTCCGGTTTTTGCAAAAAATGCTGATCGACGCCTTCAACATGCGGGCGTCGGACCTGCACTTCGAGCCGTTCGAGCATTCTTACCGGGTGCGCTACCGGGTCGATGGCGAATTGCGCGAGATCGCCTCGCCGCCTGTGGCCATCAAGGAAAAGCTCGCCGCGCGCATCAAGGTGATCTCCAGGCTCGATATTTCCGAAAAACGGGTGCCGCAGGACGGCAAGATGAAGCTCAAGCTCGCCCCCGGCCAGGTGATCGACTTTCGCGTCAGCACCTTGCCCACCATGTTCGGCGAGAAGATCGTGATTCGTATCCTGGACCCGAGCAGCGCCAAGCTCGGAATCGACGCGCTGGGCTACGAGCCGGTGGAAAAGGAGCGGCTGCTCGACGCGATCAAGCGGCCTTACGGCATGGTGCTGGTAACGGGCCCGACCGGCTCGGGCAAGACGGTCTCGCTCTACACCTGCCTCAATATCCTGAACACGGCTGGGGTGAACATCGCCACGGCCGAAGACCCGGCCGAAATCACCCTGCCGGGCGTCAACCAGGTGAGCATGAACGAGAAGGCCGGAATGACGTTTCCGGTCGCGCTGAAAGCGTTTTTGCGCCAGGATCCGGACATCATCATGGTCGGCGAGATCCGCGACGTCGAAACCGCCGACATCGCCATCAAGGCCGCGCAAACCGGCCACCTGGTGCTCTCGACGCTGCACACCAACGACGCGCCGACGACGCTGACGCGGATGCGCAACATGGGCATCGCGCCCTTCAACATCGCGTCGAGCGTGATTTTGATCACCGCCCAGCGGCTGGCCAGGCGGCTGTGCCCGCACTGCAAAACCCCGGCCGACATTCCGCGCGACACCCTGCTTGAGGCGGGCTTCGCCGAAGACGAGGTCGATGGCTCCTGGACGCCTTTTCATCCGGTCGGCTGCGCCAAATGCAGCAACGGCTACAAGGGGCGGGTGGGCCTCTACCAGGTGATGCCGATTTCCGAGGAAATCCAGCGCATCGTGCTGCGCGACGGCAGCGCGCTGGAGATCGCCGCGCAGGCGCAGGAGGAAGGCGTCAGAAGTTTGCGCCAGTCCGGCTTGTACAAAGTCAAGCTCGGCATGACTTCGCTCGAAGAGGTTCTGGGCTGCACCAATGCCTGATCCGGCTCGCCGCGGGGCAAGACATTGACCTGTGGCGCATGCGGCGGGGCAACCGCTGAAACGTCCATTTAACGACAAGGGCATCATGGCAACCGCAACCATCTCAAAAGGCATCAAGGAATACGTTTTCGAGTGGGAAGGCAAGGACCGAGGAGGCAAGCAGGTGCGCGGCGAGATCCGCGCCGCCGGCGAAACCCAGGTGAAGGTTTCACTGCGCCGGCAGGGAGTGCTGGCCTCGCGCATCAAAAAGCGCCGCATGCGTTCGGGCAAGTCCATCAAGCCCAAGGACATCGCCATCTTCACCCGCCAGCTCGCCACGATGATGAAGGCCGGCGTGCCGCTGCTGCAATCGTTCGATATCGTGGGCCGCGGCAACCCCAACGGCAGCGTCACCAAGCTGCTCAACGACGTGCGAAGCGACGTCGAAACCGGCACCTCGCTGAGCGCGGCCTTTCGCAAATACCCGATGTATTTCAACGCCCTTTATTGCAATCTCGTCGAGGCCGGCGAAGCCGCGGGTATTTTGGAGTCGCTGCTCGACCGGCTGGCGATCTACATGGAAAAGACCGAGGCCATCAAGTCGAAAATCAAGTCGGCGCTGATGTATCCGATTTCGGTTGTGATCGTGGCTTTTGTCGTCGTCGCGGTCATCATGATCTTCGTGATTCCATCGTTCAAGAGCGTGTTCTCGTCGTTCGGCGCGGATTTGCCCGCTCCGACGCTGATCGTGATCGCCATCAGCGAATTTTTCGTCAGTTACTGGTGGCTGATCTTCGGCGGGGTCGGCGGCGGCGTTTACTTTTTCCTGCAGGCCTGGAAGCGCAACGAAAAAATGCAGAAAGTCATGGACCGGCTGCTGCTGAAAATGCCGGTGTTCGGCCCGCTGATCGAAAAATCGTGCATCGCCCGCTGGACCCGCACCTTGTCCACCATGTTCGCCGCCGGCGTCCCGCTGGTCGAGGCGCTCGACTCCGTCGGCGGCGCCTCGGGCAATTCGCTCTACGCCGACGCCACCGAGAAAATCCAGCAGGAAGTCTCGACCGGCACTAGCCTGACGGCGGCGATGGGCAATGCGAATTTGTTTCCCACCATGGTGCTGCAGATGTGCTCGATCGGCGAGGAATCCGGCTCGGTCGATCACATGCTCGGCAAGGCGGCCGATTTTTACGAAGCCGAAGTCGATGAGATCGTCGCCGGCCTGTCGAGCCTGATGGAGCCCATCATCATCGTTTTTCTCGGCACGCTGATCGGCGGCATCGTGGTGTCGATGTATTTGCCGATTTTCAAGCTGGGCCAAGTCGTTTGATGCTCGCGGGTCTGGAGGGCCAAGCGCTCTGGGCCTGGCTGGCCGGTTTGCTGGGACTGCTGATCGGCAGCTTTCTGAATGTGGTCATTTACCGCCTGCCCAGAATGATGGAACGCCAGTGGGCCGAAGAATGCGCCGGGCTGAGCGAAAAACCGCCCGAGCCGATCGAAAAATTCAACCTTCTGACACCGCGTTCGCGCTGCGGCGGCTGCGGCCATCCGATCGCCTGGTACGAAAATATTCCGCTGCTGAGCTACCTTGTTCTGGCGGGCAGGTGTTCGGCATGTAAAAAGCCCATCAGCCTGCGCTATCCATTGGTCGAGCTGGCGACGGGCGGGCTGTTTTTCTTTTGCGCCTGGCGCTGGGGCGAATCGCCGACGTCTCTGGTGTGGTGCGGATTTTGCGCGGCGCTGCTGGCGCTGGCGCTGATCGACTGGGACACGACTTTGCTGCCGGACGATATCACCTTGCCTTTGCTGTGGTTCGGGTTGATCGCGGCGGCGCTGCGGTGGAATCCGGCGACGGACCTGCCGACGGCCCTGTGGGGCGCGGTGGGCGGCTATCTGTCGCTGTGGGCGGTGTATTGGGCGTTCAAGCTGGCAACCGGCAAGGAGGGCATGGGCCACGGCGACTTCAAGCTGTTTGCCGCGCTGGGCGCCTGGTTCGGCTGGCCCGCGCTGCTTCCCATGATATTGATGGCGTCGGTGATCGGCGCCGTGGTCGGCATCGCGATGAAATTCTCCAGCGGCTTGCGGGAAGGCGGGTATGTGCCGTTCGGCCCCTTCCTGGCCGGCGCGGGTTTTACCGCCTTGATGTTCGGGCCGCAATCGATTTTGCGAGTCGCCGGCTTGTAATGCGATGCGGCGCCCCATCCAGCGCATCGGCCTGACCGGCGGCATCGGCAGCGGCAAAAGCACGGTTGCTGCCGTTTTAGCCGGCTGCGGCGCGGCGCTGGTGGACGCCGACGCCATCGCCCGCCAGGCGACCGCGCCGGGGGGCGCCGCCATCGACGAACTCGCAAGCCGATTCGGCGCGGAAATCATCACGGCCGAAGGCGCGCTGGACCGCGACCGGATGCGCCAGCTGGCCTTCAACGACGCCGCCGCCCGGCGCCAGCTCGAAGCCATCGTCCACCCCCTCGTCACGCGGGAATCGATGCGCCAGGCGCAGGCGGCCGCGCTGGCGGGGCGCCACTGCATCGTCTTCGATATTCCCTTGCTGGTCGAGTCGGGCCGGTGGCGCCAGCGGCTCGATCGGGTGCTGGTGGTGGACTGCAGCGAAGCCACGCAGGTCGCGCGCGTCATGGCGCGCAACGGCTGGGCGCGTGAGGTCGCCGAGAAAATCATCGCTGGTCAGGCCAGCCGCGCCGAGCGCCTGGCCGCGGCCGATTTTTGCATTTTCAACGACGGTTTGCCGCTGCCGGCGCTGGAGCGGCAAGTGCGCCAATTGGCGCGCATCTTCGGGCTATGATGCAACAGGCAACTGTCCAACACGCCTTGAAAAACCAGCGCCGTGATTCTTTACGAGTATCCATTCAACGAACGCATACGCACTTATCTGCGGCTGGAACACCTGTTCAATCGGCTGGGCGAATTGGCCACGCGGGACGGCGCGCTGGACCATCACTACGCGCTGGCGACCATCTTCGAGATCATGGACGTGGGCGCCCGCGCCGACTTGAAAACCGACGTGCTCAAGGACCTCGATAAGCAAAAGCTGGCGCTCGGCGGCTACCGCGGCAATCCGGCCGTCTCCGAAGCGGTGCTAGACAACGTCACCGGCCAGCTGGAGGCCTGTTTTTCGGCGCTCGACGAACTGCCCGGCAAGGTCGGGCAGACGCTGGCTGAAGACGACTGGCTGATGAGCATACGCAGCCGCATCGGCATTCCTGGTGGCACCTGCGAATTCGATCTGCCGGCGTATTACGCCTGGCAGCACCTGCCGAGCGCCGAGCGCCAGCGGGATTTGCAGCGCTGGGTGTCGCCGCTCGTGCCGCTGGCCGAATCGCTGCGGCTGCTCCTCAGGCTGCTGCGCGACTCGGGCGCACCGCAAAAAGTCGTCGCGCCGGCCGGCCAGTACCAGCAAATGCTGCCGCAGGGCCGCCAGTTCCAGCTGCTGCGGCTGCGGCTGGAATCGGCGGCGGGGCTGATTCCCGAAATCAGCTGCAACCGGCTGATGGTGTCGGTGCGGATCATGCGCATGAAAATCGATGGCCGGCTGCACGCCGACACGGGCGACACGATGTTCGAGTTGAACCTTTGCTGCTGATGCCATCCAACGGCGATATCCATCAAAATCATTTGCCAGTGCCAATCGCCATGCCTGACGCTTCCTCCTTCCCCGTCAAACACGTGGTCTGTCCGACCTGCGGCGGCGCCAGTGTTTACGCTGCCGCCAACCCGTTCCGGCCATTTTGCAGCGAACGCTGCAAAAACGTCGATTTCGGCGCCTGGGCCAGCGAAGGCTTTCGGCTGCCGGCGGATGCGCCGCCCGACGATGAAAACTTCGGCGATCCCAGGCTGCAATAACCCAGGAAACGATGGCCAGGAGCTGGCTTCTGGCGTAGTTGAAAACCGGCAATCACGTTGCCATGAAAGAAAAAATGAAAAATTTGTCCATCAAGCCGCTGGGAGTCGCCATGCTGATGGCAGCGCTTGGAATGAGCGCCGCCGCCCATGCCTGGGAAACCCCGTCCGGCAGCACCATCGCGCCGTTTACCTTTAGCGCGAAGGCGAGGGCAAAGTCAGGTCGTCGCGGCGGCCAGATCAAATTCCTGCCGGGTTCCGCCGAAACGGTCAAGGAGCGAAGCACTCGCCTCAAGCGCGAATGCAAAGGCGCCGTCAACGCCGGCGCCTGCGCGGGCTACACACGCTAGCCACCCGCCAGCCTGCGGCTAACGCGGCTATTCAGCCGGCGTTCCGAGCATCTGCTGCAACTCGCCGTTCTGGTACATCTCGGTCATGATGTCGGAGCCGCCGACGAATTCGCCCTTGACATAAAGCTGGGGAATCGTCGGCCAGTTGCTGTACTCCTTGATGCCGTTGCGAATGCCCTCGTCTTCAAGCACATTGACCGTCGCCGGCTTGGCGACGCCGCAGGCTTTCAGGACCTGGATCGCGCGGCCCGAAAAACCGCACATCGGAAACTGGGCCGTGCCCTTCATGAACAGCACGACATCGCTGGACTTGACGATCTGGTCGATGCGCTGCTGGGTAGGGTCAAGGGTGCTCATAATGAATCCTTCATGTGGCATGGCCGGCAAGGCCATAAAAGTTAACGAGCCGGCGCTGCGCCGGGCGATTGAATACAGGGCATCCGATAGGCGGATTATCGCCGCGCGCCCGATGCCCCATGCCCGGCAGGGATAGTCGGCCATCAACGCCATCAACGTCATCACGGCCACCTCCCGCCCGAGCAGCGCTCGATGCCCGCCAGGTCCAGCCGGCTTTGCACAGTCTCAAAACCGCGCCGCGCCAGCAGCTCCCTGACCCGGCCGGCCTGGTCGTAGCCGTGCTCGAGCAGCAGCCAGCCGCCGGGCGGCAGATGCGCCGGCGCCTCGTCGATGATGCGGCGAATGTCGCCGAGCCCGTTGGCGCCGGCGGCCAGCGCCTGCAAGGGCTCATGAATCAACGCCGCCAGATGCGGGTCGGCGCTGGCGATATACGGCGGATTGCTGGCGATCAGGTCAAAGCTGCCTTTTACCTGCCGCAGCCAGTTGCTTTCGACGAACTCGACCTCCAGCCCCAGCGACCGGGCGTTTGCGCGCGCCACGTCCAGCGCATCGGCGCTCGCGTCCACCGCAACCACACGGGCATCGCGGTTCGCCGCCCGCAGCGTGTGTACGACGGCCAGTGCAATCGCGCCGCTGCCGGTACCCAGATCCAGAACCCGCGGCATCGGCGGCATGGCCGGCGCCAGCAGCAGGTCGAGCGACCACCGCACCAGCGTTTCGGTGTCGGGCCGGGGTATCAGCACCCGGCGATCGACCCGCAGCGCCAGTCCGAAAAACGCCTTGCCGCCGACGATGTACGCCAGCGGCTCGCCGCTCGCCCGGCGCTGCACCAGGCGGGCGAACGCCTGGGCGTCGGGCGGCGCGATCTCGTCGGTGTCGTGCGCCAGCAGCCAGGCGCGCTCGCTTGGCGGTCTGCCCAGGGCGTGCAGCAGCAGCAGCTGCGCGTCGAGCCGTTCTAGTCCGGCGGACCGGGCAGCGGCCAGCGCCTGCGCGCAACTAAGCGGATTCACCTTGCGACCTTGGTTTTACTATTAAAATAATAGCTAACTTCGACCGCCCTGATTGCGTAAAAGGCATTTTTTACCATAAAACGCGGATTTGGACACGCTTTAAGCGCCGTTTTGGCCGGTTTCAAGCTCGGCCAGCTGCTCGGCGCCGCGCGCGACCTGCAGCGCCGTGACCACGTCGTCGAGATCGCCCTCCATGATCGCCAGCAGCTTGTACAGCGTCAGGTTGATGCGGTGGTCGGTCAGCCGGCCCTGCGGAAAATTGTAGGTGCGGATGCGGTCGCTGCGGTCGCCGCTGCCGACCAGCCCCTTGCGCGTCGCGGCGTCCTTCGCGGCGCGCTCGGAGCGGTCTTTTTCATGGATGCGCGCCGTCAGCACTTTCAGCGCCTGCGCCTTGTTGCCGTGCTGGCTGCGGCCCTCCTGGCATTCGGCGACGATGCCGGTCGGCAAGTGCGTGATGCGCACGGCCGAGTCGGTCTTGTTGATGTGCTGGCCGCCGGCGCCGCTGGCGCGGTAGGTGTCGATGCGCAGGTCGGCCGGGTTGATCTGGATGGCGACGGCCTCGTCGGGCTCGGGCAGCACGGCGACGGTGCAGGCGCTGGTGTGGATGCGGCCCTGGGTTTCGGTCGCCGGCACGCGCTGCACGCGGTGGCCGCCGGACTCGAAGCGCAGCTTGCCGTAGACGCCGACGCCGAGTTCGTCCGGCGGCCCGTCGATGCGCAGCACCACTTCCTTGTAGCCGCCGAGCTCGCTCGGCGACTCGCTGATGATTTCCGTCTGCCAATGCCGGCGCTCGGCAAAGCGGGTGTAGAGCCGGAACAGGTCGCCGGCGAACAGCGCCGATTCGTCGCCGCCGGTGCCGGCGCGAATTTCGATGAACGCCGCGCGCCGGTCGTCCGGGTCTTTCGGGATCAGCATCAGCTGCAAGGCCGCGTCGAGCTGCGCGATGTCGGCCTTCGCCGCGTCGATTTCCTCCTCGGCCATGGCGGCCATTTCAGCGTCGCCTCCGGCCTCGGCGAGCATCGCTTCGGCGCTCGCCAGGTCGGCTTCGCGGCCGGTCAGCCGGTTGAACTGCTCGGCGATGACGCTGGCCTCGGCATGCTCGCGCGTCATCGCGCGAAAGCGGTCCAGGTCGCTCACGACGTCGCTCGCCGACAGCAGCGCGTCAAGCTCATACAGCCGCAACAGCTGGCGTTCCAGGGTCTGGCGAAGAAAGGGTTTCATGGAAAAATCGTGGTGAAGGAGAAACTGCGGGAGCGGGAGATTTACCGCAGAGGCGCAGAGAACGCAGAGATCACAAGTCAGAGAAGAAAATCTGAAATTTTTATTCAAACTCTGCGAGTCTCTGCGCTCTCTGCGCCTCTGCGGTAAAAGGAAGTCCGCTAACGCTCTTTCTCTAGTCGGGGCATTTGGCCGCGCAAAAAAAGCCTGGAGACGGTCTGCGCCGTCGCCTCGCGGCTGTCCGCGTCGCCGGCATGCAGCTCGGCCAGCGCGCCGTGCAGTATTTTTTGCGTCAGGCCGCGCCCCAGCGCTTCGAGCACGGCGTCGATCGGCTCGCCCCGAGCCAGCAGCTTTTTTGCGCGCTGGGTTTCAAGCGCGCGCCACTCGTCGGCCTGGGCGTTGAGCTGCTGGATCAGCGGCACGCTGCCGCGCAGGTCGAGCCAGTGCATGAAATTCTGCACGCCGGCGTCGATGATGACTTCGGCGTCGGCCACCGCCGCCTGCCGGCTGTGCTTGCCGCCGCGCACCACCTGCGCCAGGTCGTCGACGGTGTAGAGGTACACGTCGGGCAGCGCCTTGACTTCGGGCTCGATGTCGCGCGGCACCGCCAGATCGACCATGAACATCGGCCGATGCCGGCGCAGCTTGATCGCGCGCTCGACCGCGCCCAAGCCGATGATCGGCAGCGTGCTGGCGGTGCAGCTGACGACGGCGTCGAACTCATGCAGCCGGCCGGGCAGGTCGGCCAGCCGCATGACCTCGGCGCCGATGCGGCCGGCGAGCTTTTCGCCGCGCGCCAGCGTGCGGTTGGCGATCGCCATCGCCCGGGGCTTGCGGGCGGCGAAATGCGTCGCCGCCAGGTCGATCATCTCGCCGGCGCCGACAAACAGAATCCGGATGTCGCCCAGGTTCTCGAACAGCTGGCCGGCCAGCCGCACGCTGGCCGCCGCCATGCTGATGCTGTGCGCGCCGATGTCGGTGCTGCTGCGCACCTCCTTGGCGACGGCGAACGAGCGCTGGAACAGCTGGTGCAGCGTGCTGCCCATGGCGCCGGCGTCGTCGGCGGCGCGCACCGCGTCCTTCATCTGGCCGAGGATTTGCGGCTCGCCCAGCACCATCGAATCGAGCCCGCTGGCGACGCGAAAGGCGTGGCGCGCGGCCTGGTCGCCCTGCAGCGCGTAGCTGTGCGAGCGCAGCAGCGCGGGCGACACGCCGCCGCTTCTGGCCAGCCAGTCGAGCGTGCACTCGACTTCGCCCGGCTCGCCGGCGCAGTAGATTTCGGTGCGGTTGCAAGTCGACAGCAGCGTCGCCTCGGGCTGGCACGCCAGCGACGCGCGCAGGCTGCGCAGCGTCGGCGCGATCTGGTCCAAGGCATAGGCGAAGCGTCCGCGCAGATCGAGCGGCGCGGTGCGGTGGTTTAGCCCCAGGGCCCAGACTGACATGGCGCGATTATAAAATTGAACTCCCCTATGCGGGAACGCGCAGCCACAATCGCCTTTTTGCGCCCGACGCCGCCATGACCGCCTACCTGCTCGCCAACCACTTGCTGAATTTCGTCGCGCCTGCCGCGCTGATGGCGGGGCTGCTGGTGGCGCTTGCACGGCTGTTTTCCGGATTTTTCGGATCAAAAAGGCCTTCTGCGCATAGCTGGCGGGCACAGTTAGCTATAAATTTTGTAGTAGGCGTCATGGTGCTCGCAGCCGGGCTGATCTGGCTGGGCCGCGACGGCAAGATGCTGACCTATCTGCTGCTGGCGCTAGCGATGGCCGCCAGCCAGTGGTGGCTGCTCGGCGGCTGGAAGCGCTAGCTTGGCGCCGCCGGCGGTCAGGCTTGGCCACTTCCGGCTACTTCCGGCCACTTCCGGCCAATACGCCACTGCGATACCATTGCCGGCCACGTTGGGCATGGACCCAAAGTCGCTGAATCTTCACGATGAACGCCCCAATTACCCTCCAAGAACTCGATGCTCTCGCTGAAAACGCAGCGCAGCCCGAAGCGCGCATCCGCGAAATTCCCTACAACTACACGTCGTTTTCCGACCGGGAAATCGTGATTCGCCTGCTCGGCGCGCGCGCCTGGGAGTTGCTCAATCTGCTGCGCGGCGAACGCCATACCGGCCGCTCGGCGCGCATGCTCTACGAGGTGCTGGGCGATATCTGGGTGGTGCAGCGCAACCCTTATCTGCAGGACGACCTTCTCGATAATCCCAAGCGGCGCAAGCTGCTGGTCGAGGCGTTGCGGCACCGGCTCGGCGAAATCGAAAAGCGCCGTACGCCGCAGGCCGACGCCGAGCGCGATGCAATCGTTGGCGAACTGCTTGACGGCGCGCGCCAGGCGGTCGCCAGCTTTTCCGCGTCTTTCGACGAAGTCGCCAGCCTGCGCCGCCTGACGGAGCGCAGGCTGCGCCGGCTGACGCTCAAGGACAACATCAAATTCGACGGACTGTCGCGCGTCTCGCATGTCACCGACGCGACCGACTGGCGCGTCGAATACCCGTTCGTGGTGCTGACCCCTGACACCGAGCTAGAGATGGCCGGGCTCGTCAAGGCCTGCATCGAGCTCGGCCTGACGATCATTCCGCGCGGCGGCGGCACGGGTTACACCGGCGGCGCGGTTCCGCTGACCTGGAAGTCGGCGGTGATCAACACCGAAAAGCTCGAAGCCATGAC
>CAXSGT010000089.1:0-12580 GCA_964236835.1 uncultured Polaromonas sp. | reverse complement strand
GGCGCCCGCTGCGCTTTCAAGGAGGGCGAGCAGGTCGCCGATATTGACCGTGTCGCCAAGTTTGACCTTGAGTTCCTTGAGCACGCCGCCAGCGGACGAGGGAATCTCCATCGACGCCTTGTCCGACTCGACCGTGACCAGCGACTGTTCGGCCTTGATGGTGTCGCCCGGCTTGACGAGCACTTCGATCACGGCCACGTCCTTGAAGTCGCCGATGTCGGGTACCCGGACCTCGACCAGGCCCGCCGCGGCCGCTGCCGCTGACACGGTCGGTGCCGCCGATGCCGCAGCGGTTGGTGGCGGCGCGGCAGGCGCGGCAGGTGCTTCCGTTTTAATAGCAGGCTTTGCAGATGCAACTTGCGCCGGGGCCACATTTTGCTCGGATTCCGCTGCGCCGGCGACTTCCAGCGCCAGCACCACCGAACCCTGCTTGACCTTGTCGCCCAGCGCGACCTTGACTTCCTTGACCACTCCGGCCTGGCTCGAGGGAATTTCCATCGACGCCTTGTCGGACTCGACGGTGATGAGCGACTGCTCGGCCGCCACAGTGTCGCCGGGTTTGACCAGCAGCTCGATGACGGTCACTTCGTCGAAGTCCCCGATGTCGGGAACTTGAATTTCTACCAATGCCATGGGTTGTCTCCGTTGGGCTTGCGCTTAAGTAACGTAAAGCTTT
Source organism: uncultured Polaromonas sp. (assembly GCA_964236835.1). Taxonomy (GTDB): domain Bacteria; phylum Pseudomonadota; class Gammaproteobacteria; order Burkholderiales; family Burkholderiaceae_C; genus Polaromonas. Next base: position 11,904 of record CAXSGT010000089.1, on the reverse strand, counting down.
TACGTCAAGCGTAAAGCGGATTGATCTTGTCGGCGTCGATGCCGTACTTTTGAATGGCTTCGGCAACCTTAGCCACCGGGACGGCGCCGTCTTCGCTGAGCGCCTTCAAGGCGGCGACGACAATGTAGTGGCGGTTGATCTCGAAATGCTCGCGCAGCTTGCTGCGGAAGTCGCTGCGGCCGAAGCCGTCGGTTCCCAGCACCTTGAAGGTGCGATTTTTTGGAATAAACGACCTGATCTGATCGGCATAGGACTTCATGTAGTCGGTCGATGCGACCACCGGTCCGGGATGGGCCGCGAGCTGCTCGGAGACGAAGGGCACACGCGGCGCCTGCGTTGGATGCAGCAGGTTCCAGCGCTCGGCGGCCTGGCCGTCGCGTGCGAGCTCGTTGAAGCTCGGGCAGCTCCAGACGCTGGCCGAGACGCCCCACTCGTTTTCAAGCAGCGCCGCGGCGGCGATCGACTCGCGCAAAATGGTTCCCGAGCCCAGCAGCTGAACGGTGAGATCCAGCGCAGGCCCTTCCCTGCACAAATACATGCCTTTGATAATCTGCTCTTCAGTCCCCGCCTTGAGGCCCGGCATCGCATAGTTTTCGTTCAGCAGCGTGATGTAGTAATAGACGTTGTCCTGCTTTTCGACCATGCGCTTTAGGCCATGGTGCAGGATGACGCCGACTTCGTGCGCGAACGTCGGGTCGTAGCTGTTGCAATTGGGGATCGTGCCGGCCAGGATATGGCTGTGGCCGTCCTCGTGCTGCAGGCCTTCGCCGTTGAGCGTCGTGCGGCCCGACGTGCCGCCGAGCAAAAAGCCGCGCGCCTGCATGTCGCCCGCGGCCCACGCCAGGTCGCCGATGCGCTGGAAGCCGAACATCGAGTAATAGACATAAAACGGCACCATGATGCGGTTGCTGGTGCTGTACGACGTCGCCGCGGCGATCCAGCTGCTCATGCCGCCGGCCTCGTTGATGCCCTCTTGCAGAATCTGCCCTTTCTTGTCCTCTCGGTAGTACATCACCTGGTCTTTATCGACCGGCGTGTACTGCTGGCCGGCTGGGTTGTAGATGCCGATCTGGCGAAACAGGCCTTCCATGCCGAAGGTACGCGCCTCGTCGACCAGAATCGGCACGACGCGCGGCCCCAGCGCCGGGTCGCGCAGCAGCTGCGTCAGAAAGCGGACATACGCCTGCGTCGTCGAGATTTCCCGGCCCTCGGCCGTCGGCTCGAGCACGGCCTTGAAGGTCTCCAGCGGCGGCACGGTAAAACTTTCGTCGGACTTGGCGCGGCGCGCCGGCAGATAGCCGCCCAGCGCCCGGCGCCGCTCATGCAGGTATTTCATTTCCGGCGTGTCGTCGGCCGGCTTGTAGAACGGCAGCTCGGCCAGCTGGCTGTCGGGAATCGGAATATTGAAGCGGTCGCGAAACAGCTTGATGTCGTCGTCGCTGAGCTTTTTGGTCTGGTGGACGTTGTTTCGGCCCTCGCCGATCTTGCCCATGCCGAAACCCTTGACAGTTTTGACCAGCAGCACGGTCGGCTGGCCGGTGTGGCTAACCGCCGACTGGAACGCGGCGTACACCTTTTCCGAATCATGGCCGCCGCGGCGCAGGTTCCAGATGTCGTCGTCGCTCATCTTTGAAACCATTTCAAGCGTGCGCGGGTCGCGGCCGAAGAAATGCTTGCGCACGTAGGCGCCGTCGTTCGCTTTGAACGACTGGTAGTCGCCGTCGTTGCACTCCATCATGATCTTGCGCAGCGCGCCGTCCTTGTCGCGCGCCAGCAGCGGGTCCCAGTTGCTGCCCCAGATCAGCTTGATGACGTTCCAGCCGGCGCCGCGAAAGTCGCCTTCGAGCTCCTGGATGATCTTGCCGTTGCCGCGCACCGGGCCGTCGAGCCGCTGCAAGTTGCAGTTGATGACGAAAATCAGGTTGTCGAGCTTTTCGCGCGCGGCCAGGCCGATGGCGCCCATCGATTCGACCTCGTCCATTTCGCCGTCGCCGCAGAATACCCAGACCTTGCGGTTTTCAGTGTCGGCGATGCCGCGCGCCTGCAGGTACTTGAGGAAGCGCGCCTGGTAGATCGCCATCAAGGGGCCCAGCCCCATCGAGACGGTCGGGAACTGCCAGAAAGTGGGCATCAGCTTCGGATGCGGGTAGCTCGACAAGCCTTTGCCATCGACCTCCTGCCGGAAATTGAGCAGCTGCTCCTCGCTCAGGCGTCCTTCGAGGTAGGCCCTGGCATAGACGCCGGGCGAGACATGGCCCTGGATGTAGAGGCAGTCGCCGCCATGGCTGGCGCTTTCGGCATGCCAGAAATGGTTGAAGCCAGCGCCGAACAGGCTGGCGAGCGAGGCGAACGAGCCGATATGGCCGCCGAGGTCGCCGCCGTCGGCCGGATGCAGCCGATTGGCCTTGACGACCATGGCCATGGCGTTCCAGCGCATGTAGGCGCGCAGCCGCTCCTCCATTTCAGCGTTGCCGGGCGAGCGCTGCTCCTGCTCGGGCTCGATGGTGTTGACATAGCCGGTGTTGGCCGAAAACGGCATGTCGATGCTCTTCTGGCGGGCGTGCTCGAGCAATTGCTCGAGCAAAAAATGCGCGCGCTCGGGGCCTTCGCTCTCGATCACCGCGGTCAGGGCATCGGTCCACTCGCGGGTTTCCTGCGTGTCCTGATCGGATGCGCCGTTGGCGTTGGATTGCGGATTGTTGGAGCCGGCGTCTGGCGCCGGATTCGGGTTTGCAGCCATGTGTAGTCTCCTGAATAATATTTAGTCACGGGCACCTGACAGCCTGCAAGGCAAACTTGGATCGGATGGTCCCCGAGCTCGAAATCCGATTGCATTTTTAAACGCAAATTGGGTTCGGTTCAGTAGTTTGTCATAATTTTTACTAAATTTCAAATTATGCTTATCGATTTTATAATATGGAATATATTCGAGTGTTATCTATCTTTTAGTGCGTTCATTTTCCGGGCCAGCCGCTCCTTGAATCGATAGCATTGACATGCAACCCTTCCGCCGAGGTCGGTGCCTTAAAATGTCCTTGTGCCCGCACCGTCCCTCTCGCCTTCTTCCGCCAATGCCGACGCGGCGGTCGATTCCGCGCCGCTCGACCTGTGGGGCCACTGGTGGCGCAGGCAGACACCGGCGCGCCAGGACCGTTTCATCACGCTCGGGCCGCTGCTGGCCGTCATGCTTTTTTTGTCGGCCGTCGTCGCGGCTTTCGGCTATTTGCGCATCGAGGAAATAGACCGGGAGCAGCAAGCGCTGACGCGCGACGTCGAATACGCCCAGCAGCGGCTGCGGCTGCGCCTCTTGGAGCGGCAGGAGCAGCTGATGCGCATCGGCAGGGACGTGTCGAACAAGGAGGTGGACCGCGAGGAATTCATCGTTCAGGCCGAAGCGCTGGTCAACCAGTTCCCCGAATTGATGGCGGTCAGCTGGGTAGACAGCAAACGCCGCATCAAGGTCGCTTATGTGTCGCCCAGCGCCAGCCAGTCGCGCCTGGCCGGCGACCAGCTCAAGGGCGACGAGACCGTCGGCACCTACGAGCTGGCGCGCGACCTGCGCCAGCCGGTCTATTCACGCCCGCTGATGCTGCAAAACCCCGGCCGCTACAACGCGGCGAGCCTGCAGCTGCAGGTGCCGCTCGACGACCAGGGCAGGTTCGCCGGCGTCATCATGGGCGAGTATTCGATCGACGGGCTGCTGCGCTTTGGCATACCAACCGAGATCACCGCCAAGTACGCCGTCGCGCTGGTCGATGACAAGCATGTGGTGCTGGCGGGCAATCTGCCGCCCGCGCGCGCCGGCGCGGCGCGGCTTCTTCCCTGGGGCGCCGAAGGGGCGGCGAAATATGAAATGCCGGTATCCCCCGTGGGCAACGGCCTGTTGATACGCGCCGAAGGCTACCGCGCGTCCCTGGGCGTGGTCGGAAGCGGCTTTTTCTGGCTCGTCAGCGCATTGAGCGCGCTGACGGTCTGGATGCTGCTGGGCAATTGGCGCCATACCCGCCGCCGGCTGCAGGCGCAGCAGGCGCTGCTGTCTGAAACCCACTTTCGCCGCGCCATGGAAAACTCCATGCTCACCGGTATGCGCGCGCTCGACCTGCAGGGCCGCATCACCTATGTCAATCCGGCTTTTTGCCAGATGACCGGGCTCAGCGAAGATGAACTCGTCGGCTGCAACGCGCCCTTTCCCCATTGGCCTGAGCCCGACATCGACATCCTGATGGCCAGGCTCGACGACGCATTGAACGGCAAAGCGCCGCTGACCGGCTTCGAGCTGCGCGTCAAACGCAAGAACGGCCAGATTTTCGACGCGCGCATGTATGTCTCACCGCTGATCGACCCGAACGGGCAGCAAACCGGCTGGATGACGTCGATGACCGACATCACCGAGCCAAAGCGGATTCGCGAGGAGCTGACCGCGTCGTACGAGCGCTTCACGACCGTGCTCGAGGGCCTCGACGCGGCCGTGTCGGTGGCGCCGCTGGGCAGCGAGGAGCTGCTGTTCGCCAACAAGCTGTACCGCGCCTGGTTCGGCGCCAGGGTGTCCGGCCACGTCGGCCTGGTCGCCCAGGCCGGCGTTCCGACGGTGATTCCGACGCAGGACGCGCTCGATCCGGTCGATGGGCTGGCCGGTCTGCCGACCGACTCGCTGACCGACGCCCAAACGGCGAATGCCGAGCTGTTCGTGCCGGAACTGGCCAAATGGATCGAAGTGCGTTCGCGCTACCTCAACTGGGTCGATGGCCGCCTGGCGCAGATGGTGATCGCCACCGACATCACGCCGCGCCGCCAGGCCGAGGAACAAGCCGCCCGGCAAAACGAGCGCGCCCAGACCGCCAGCCGCCTGATCACCATGGGCGAGATGGCGTCGAGCGTGGCGCACGAGCTGAACCAGCCGCTGACGGCCATCAGCAACTATTGCGGCGGCATGGCGTCGCGCATCAAGGCGGGCCAGATCAGCCATGACGACCTGCTGGTCGCGCTGGAAAAAACCGCCAGGCAGGCGTGGCGCGCCGGGCAGATCATTCAGCGCATCCGCGCGTTCGTCAAGCGCAGCGAACCGAACCGCGCGTCTTCCGAGGTGGCGATACTTGTCAGCAACGCCATGGAGCTGGCCGAAATAGAGCTCAGGCGCCACCATGTTCGGCTGAGCCCCTACATCGCGGCCCGCCTGCCCCCGATCATGGTCGATCCGATCCTGATCGAGCAGGTGCTGTTCAACCTGATGAAAAACGCCGCCGAGTCGATCGCCCAGGCGATGCGACCGACGGCGCAGCGCAGCGTCGAGCTGCGCGTCGTTCCCAAGAGCATCGAGGGGCAAAGCGTCGTCGAATTTTCGGTGTGCGATTCCGGCCGCGGCCTGTCTCCGGAAGTCATGACGCGTCTGTTCGAAGCGTTTTACTCCACCAAGGCCGAAGGCATGGGGATCGGGTTGAAGCTTTGCCGCAGCATCGTCGAATCGCACCAGGGGCGGCTCGAAGCGGTGAACCTCTACAATGGCGGCGACATTTCCGGCTGCCGCTTTACCTTCTGGATTCCGGTCGCGCCGCTGCTCTCGATGGCCCAGACCGCGACCGTACCCATGGCAGCCAAGGACGTCCAGCGCTTGCCGAGTTGAGCACGGAAGCGATTCCCGATAAGCCTATGAAGAAAGAAAGTATCGAATGAGCTTGATTCCCAAAAAAGGCACCGTTTACGTCATCGACGACGACGAGGGTGTGCGCGATTCGCTGCAATGGCTGCTCGAAGGCAAGGACTACCGGGTGCGCTGCTTCGATTCGGCGGAAAGCTTTTTAACCCGGTACGACCCGCGCGAGGTCGCGTGCCTGATCGTCGATATCCGGATGGGCGGCATGACCGGGCTGGACTTGCAGGACCGGCTGATCGAGCGCAAGTCGCCGTTGCCGATCGTCTTCATCACGGGCCACGGCGACGTGCCGATGGCGGTGGACACGATGAAAAAAGGCGCCGTCGATTTCATCCAGAAGCCGTTTCAGGAAGACTCGCTGGTCAATCTGGTCGAGCGCATGCTCGAGCAGGCCAAAGAGGTGTTCAGCAGCCACCAGCAATCGGCCAGCCGCTACGCGCTGCTGGCCAAGCTCACGTCGCGCGAAGCGCAGGTGCTCGAGCGCATCGTCGCCGGCCGGCTGAACAAGCAGATCGCCGACGACCTGGGCATCAGCATCAAGACGGTGGAGGCGCACCGCGCCAACATCATGGAAAAGCTCAACGCCAACACGGTTGCCGACCTGCTCAAGATCGCCCTGGGCTCGAACACCGCCAAAGCCTGATCCCGCGCGCCAGTCGCTACGTTTTTAATAGCAAACTTTGCCCGTGGCTTGTGCGCTAACGGGATTTTTTACTTGGAAAACTGAAAAATTGACCGCCCAACTCATTGATGGCAACGCCCTGTCCCGGCAATTGCGCGCCGACGTTGCCCGGCGCGCCGGCGCGCTGCGGGCGCGGGGCGTGACGCCGGGTTTGGCCGTGGTGCTAATCGGCGACAACCCCGCCAGCGAAGTCTATGTGCGCAACAAGGTCAAGGCTTGCCAGGACAACGGTCTGCATTCGGTGCTGGAGCGCTATCCGGCGACGCTTTCCGAGGCCGATTTGCTGGCGCGCGTTGACGCCTTGAATAACGACCCGGCGATCCACGGCATCCTGGTGCAGCTGCCGCTGCCCGGCCATATCGACGCGCAAAAAGTCATCGAAGCGATCTCCGCGGCGAAAGACGTCGATGGCTTTCACATCGCCAGCGCCGGAGCGCTGATGGTCGGCCGGCCGGGGTTTTGGCCCTGCACGCCTTACGGCTGCATGAAGATGCTCGAGAGCATCGGCTGCGAGCTGCGCGGCAAGCATGCCGTCGTCATCGGCCGCAGCAACATCGTCGGCAAGCCGATGGCGCTGATGCTGCTGCAAAAAGACGCGACGGTGACGATTTGCCACAGCGCGACGCAAGACCTAGGCGCGATCACGCGCCAGGCCGACGTGGTCGTCGCCGCCGTCGGCAAGCGCAATGTGTTGACAGCCGACATGGTCAAGCCCGGCGCGGTGGTGATCGACGTCGGCATGAACCGCGATGACGCGGGCAAGCTCTGCGGCGACGTAGATTTCGAGGGCGTCCGGCAAGTCGCCGGCTACATCACGCCCGTGCCCGGCGGCGTCGGGCCGATGACGATCACCATGCTGCTGGTCAATACGCTGGAGGCGGCTGAACGCGCTTGAAGAAATGCGGGTTTTTCAACGCAGAGGCGCGGAGAACGCAGAGTTACGCAAAGAGAACAAAATACCTTTTAGATTATTTTTTCTTGCTCTGCGGCGCTCTGCGTACTCTGCGCCTCTGCGTTGAAAGACTTTGGCAAAGAAGTCACCGCCCACAGCGCAAGCCCGGCGCACAGCCACTGGCCCAGGTACATCGCGCTGCCCAGACCGTGCCATAGCTTCAAATTGCCGCCGCCTAGCCTCGCGCTGACGATGCGCGGCGCAACGCCGAACTCGACCAGCAGCGCCAGCAGCATGCCGCCTACTATGAATTTCATAGCTGTTTGCGCTTGCCTGGTATGCGAAAAACCGTCTTTTTGCTGGAAAACCAGCAGCATCAACACGCCACAGCCGCAGCCGAGCGCGGTTTGCGCGCTAAAGAGTCTTGCCGCCATTGCGCCGGCGGCGGCTGGGCTTGCCAGATGAATGAACAGCAGCGGAGTCACGACGAAGCCGAGCGCGCTCAGGCTGCCCCACCAGAGGGCCGCGGCCAGAATCCCGATGCGCTGGCGTGCCTGGCGAATCGGCGGCGGCATTAGATGTAGCTGACGGCGACGATCTCGTAGCGCTTGAGGCCGCCGGGCGCCTGCACTTCGGCGCTGTCGCCCTCGTCCTTGCCGATCAGCGCGCGCGCGATCGGCGAGCCGATATTGACGAGTCCGAGCTTGATGTCGGCCTCGTCCTCGCCGACGATCTGGTAGGTCACGCTCTCGCCAGTGTCCTCGTCTTCGAGCTTCACCGTCGAGCCGAACACGACCCGGCTGCCGGCCTCGAAGGTCGATGGGTCGATAACCTGCGCCGCCGACAGCTTGCCCTCGATTTCCTGGATGCGGCCTTCGATAAAGCCCTGCCGGTCCTTGGCGACCTCGTACTCGGCGTTCTCGCTCAGGTCGCCCTGCGCACGGGCTTCGGAAATCGCGTTGATGACCCAGGGCCGCTGAACCGTCTTCAGGTTGTGCAATTCGGCCTTGAGCTTTTCCGCGCCGCGCTTGGTGATGGGTAGGGTTGCCATGGTTTTCGTCCTGCAAAAGCGAAACCGCCGGGCTTTCAGGCCCGGCGGTGTGTAAGGGGCGAATTATGCCGCGAAAAAACGCGGTCATCTTTGGAGCATCGCCAGCGCATGCGCCGCCGCCTGCTAAAGCGCCGTGTTACATGACATCGCGGTGTCCCTGACTCCCTTGATCCACTTGAATTCCGCAGTGTAGAACTGCTTGCCGCTCGTTGCGACTTCGCGAAGATAACTATCGTGCACGGCGTGGCACGTTTGCGCAATGATGTCGATCGTTCCTGATACCGTTATCGGGTATCCAATCGCGCAGCGCGGTGGTGAACCGGGTCATCGACCAGGTCACTAAACCGACTTGATGCGCCTGCTGTAATATTCGCGGCACCAGTTTGCCAGCAAGAAGGTGCAATCAGCCCTGACCTCAGCGCCAGATCACAAGGACATTAAATGAGGACCACGCCACGCATTCAACGCTTGACACATGCCGGTCTCTACGTCAACGACATCGAAAAATCGAGACTTTTTTACCAAAACCTGCTGGGCCTGACCGAGACGGACAACGACCGGAATGCCGGTCTCGTTTTTCTGTCTTCCAATCCGGCAGATGAACACCACATGGTCGTTCTCATCGCCGGGCGCACGGCGCACAGTGATGCGAAATTGATCCAGCAGATCGCGTTTCGCTGCGCTACGCTGGCGGACGTGATCGGCTACTGGAGACGCTTCGTTGAGCAGGGTGTGCCGATCATCTACACGGTCACCCACGGCAATGCGATCAGCTGCTACTTCCGCGACCCCGATAACAATGTGCTCGAGGTGTACTGGGCAACCGGTATGGAGGCGCGTCAGGGATTCCTGGTGGAGCTCGACTTCAGCGAGCCCGAGGACGTGGTGCTCGAAACGACACGGGCGGCGGTGCAACGATATGGCCAAACCGGTTATGTCGATCTGACGGTGCTGCAGCGGCAGCTTTGATTCAGCGGTTCAGCGGTTCAGCGCGATTTTTGGCCGCGCGGCGTGAACGCACGCCAGCTGCCGTCCCAGGCTTCACAGCGCTTGTGAAACCAGTTGGTCGTGCATTTCCTGCACCGAAATCACGCCCAGATGGTCCAGATGCTTCATGCCCTCGACCGCCGCTTCGGCGCCGGCGATCGTCGTGAAGGTCGTGACGCGCGCCAGCAGCGCCGAGGTGCGGATCTGCCGCGAATCGGCAATCGCGTTGCGCCGCTCTTCGACGGTGTTGATGACGAGCGCGATCTCGTTGTTCTTGATCATGTCCACGACATGCGGCCGGCCTTCGGTCACCTTGTTGACGACCTTGCAGGCGATGCCCGCGGCCGCGATGGCCGCTGCCGTGCCCTTGGTCGCCACCAGGTCGAAGCCGAGCGCGACCAGCGCCCGCGCCACCTCGACGGCGCGCGCCTTGTCGCTGTTCTTGACCGTCAGGAACACCCTGCCCGATGTCGGCAGCTTGGTTCCGGCGCCAATCTGCGACTTGACAAAAGCCTCGCCGAAGGTCTTGCCGACGCCCATCACCTCGCCGGTGGACTTCATTTCAGGCCCGAGTATGGTATCGACGCCGGGAAACTTGACGAAAGGAAACACCGCCTCCTTGACGCTGAAATAAGGCGGCGTGACCTCGTGCGAAACGCCTTGCGACGCCAGCGACCGCCCGACCATGCAGCGCGCGGCGACCTTGGCGAGCTGGATGCCGGTCGCCTTGCTGACGAAGGGCACGGTGCGCGATGCGCGTGGGTTGACTTCTAACACGTAGATTACATCCTGACCGCCTAAGTTCTGGATCGCGAACTGCACATTCATCAAGCCGACGACATTGAGCGCTTCGGCCATCGCCGCCGTCTGGCGCTTGATTTCCGTCACGGTCGCGGCGCCCAGCGAATACGGCGGCAGCGAGCATGCCGAGTCGCCACTGTGGACGCCGGCCTGCTCGATATGCTCCATCACGCCGCCGATAAAGGTCTTCCCTTCGGCGTCGCGGATGCAGTCCACGTCGCATTCGATGGCGTCGTTGAGAAAGCGATCGAGCAGCACCGGCGAGTCGTGGCTGACCTTGACCGCTTCGCGCATATAGCGCTCCAGGTCGCGCTGCTCATGAACGATTTCCATGGCCCTGCCCCCGAGCACATAGCTCGGCCGCACCACCAGCGGATAACCCAGACCAGCGGCCTTTTCAAGCGCCTCGGGCTCGGTCCGAGCGGTGGCGTTGGGCGGCTGGCGTAATTGCAGCGTGTACAGCAGCTTCTGGAAGCGCTCCCGGTCTTCGGCGGCGTCGATCATGTCGGGCGAGGTGCCGATGATCGGAACGCCGTTGGCTTCGAGGTCGAGCGCGAGCTTGAGCGGCGTCTGGCCGCCGTACTGGACGATGACGCCGAAGGGCTTTTCCACGGCGACGATTTCCAGCACGTCTTCGAGCGTCAGCGGCTCGAAGTACAGCCGGTCGCTGGTGTCGTAGTCGGTCGAAACCGTCTCCGGGTTGCAGTTGACCATGATGGTTTCATAGCCGTCGTCGCGCATCGCCATCGCGGCGTGGACGCAGCAATAGTCGAACTCAATGCCCTGGCCAATGCGGTTGGGGCCGCCGCCGAGCACCATGATCTTCTTCCGGTCGGTCGGCAGCGCTTCGCATTCGCCGCCCTCGGCCTCGTAGGTCGAATAAAGATAGGCGGTATTGGTCTCGAACTCGGCGGCGCAGGTATCGACGCGCTTGTACACCGGGCGCACGCCGAGCGCGATGCGCCTTTCGCGAATGGCGGCGTCGGTGGTTTTCAGCTGGCGCGCCAGCCGGCGGTCGGAAAAGCCTTTTTGCTTGAGCGCGCGCAGCGTGGCGGCGTCGATGCTGTCCAGCGTCCTGGTTTCCAGCTCAAGCTCGATCTTCACGATCTGCTCGATCTGCACCAGAAACCAGCGGTCGATCTTCGTCAGCTCGAACACTTCATCGACGGAAAGGCCCATCGCGAACGCGTCGCCGACATACCAGATGCGGTCGGGTCCCGGCGCGCCGAGCTCCTTTTCTAGCACCTCGCGGTCCTGCGTTTTCTCGTTCATGCCATCGACGCCGACTTCGAGCCCGCGCAGCGCTTTCTGGAACGATTCCTGAAAAGTGCGGCCCATCGCCATGACTTCACCGACGGACTTCATCTGCGTCGTCAGGCGCGAGTCGGCGGTCGGAAATTTCTCGAACGCGAAACGCGGAATTTTCGTGACGACATAGTCGATGCTCGGCTCGAAGCTCGCCGGCGTCCGGCCGCCGGTGATCTCGTTGCGCAGCTCGTCGAGCGTGTAGCCCACCGCTAGCTTGGCTGCGACCTTGGCAATCGGAAAACCCGTCGCCTTCGACGCCAGCGCCGACGAGCGCGAGACGCGCGGGTTCATCTCGATGACGACCATGCGGCCGTCCGCCGGATTGATCGCGAACTGCACATTCGAGCCGCCAGTATCGACGCCGATTTCGCGCAGCACCGCCAGCGACGCATTGCGCAAAATCTGGTATTCCTTGTCGCTCAAGGTCTGCGCCGGTGCCACCGTGATTGAGTCGCCGGTGTGCACGCCCATCGGATCAAGGTTCTCGATCGAGCAGACGATGATGCAGTTGTCCGCCGTGTCGCGAACCACTT
>CAXSGT010000088.1:0-12643 GCA_964236835.1 uncultured Polaromonas sp. | reverse complement strand
GCGTAGCGCAAGCGCAAAACCATTCAAGTTCAAGCAGCACGGTCACCGGTATGAAAATGTCGTGTCCGGTCAGCAATGCGACAGCACGGGCCGATAGCGCTGGGTTGTTATTGACCAATGCGCGTACCAACCCAGTGGTATCGATAGCGCGGACCGTTGCTCAGCCTTTGTAGTCGGTCACGCGCATGGCGCTGGCGTCAACCGCTGGACCGTCGTACTTCAAAAGGGCCTGGATTTCTTTCAGACTTACGCTTTTTTTGACAGGAGCGGGTGTGATTTGTGCGCTTTTACCGTTCACCTTGACATAAACCCGCATTCCGGGGGTGAGGCCCAAGGCTTTGCGCACCGCGACAGGCAACACGATTTGCCCTTTGGTAGAGGCATGAAAGTTACGGCGTGGTAGAAGTGAGCCACAAGTGTCTTAGTGTGACGACGCTCTTCTTGCCATCTACTACGGGAGCGCTTCGAAGGTGCTTACTTTCAGCGATATCGGATACATACGCATTTTTGGCTTTCACTGCCAAGGTTGGAGGGGTTGATACTCCAAGTTGGCTACCTATTGTGTTTCCTGCTTGGTCGACACGCGCAAAATAATCAGTAAGGGCTGCAGTGGGTGAGCGCTCGGTCTTTTCGAGAACATATGCCACCATCCCAGCGTGCGGCATGCACCAAGCATATTTTCCTTGTGTGAAGCGTTCTATGCCTTGTGATCGATATAAATCCATGCCGCGAGTCTTATCCAGCACCTTGCACTCAAAGAACAATGCGTCATGTCGGTGGTTCGCGATATTTTGACGAGGTGTTGCAGCGTGGATTGTTATGTCTGGCATCTGATCTATCGATTTACCATCCCAACTAGGTAACTTACCGTCGCGCATAGGAATACTGAAAACCCCAGCGTTGAATCCAGGCGTATATCCGCTACCCCACAAGGCGGCGAGTTCGTTCATCAATTTATCAGTGATGGCATCCTCATTGCCTCCGGAAACCAGTGTGTAATGATCGCGTATGAGGCACAGCCAAGCGTTACTTAAAGCTTGCTCCACTACCTTAACTAGCATTTTTCCCCATGGAGGATAAGAGGGTAGTAGTAAAGGCGGAACGCCGATGTTTGAGAACGACACGTGTATCAAATCAGTGAACTGAGCGAGCTGTCGCCCTGCAGCCATTCCAGCGCTAACAAGCGTGCCTGAGTCTTGCTCCAATACCGTCGTTGATCGAGATAACCGACGACCGCGTTGCCATCAGGCAGACGCAAGGTGAGGCGCGAAGCCCAGTAACTTTCCGTTAAGGTCGCAAGCTGACGCGAATCGGTGTCGGTGATAGTTGCAGCATCTAAAGCAGTTTCCCCCACTCGCCCAATGTGAAGGTGTCGCCATCCATCGACCACTGCGTTATTCTCGTTAACGATGCGTGTCGGCTTTTCATCATCCTCAGCGAAAGGTTCAACAAGGCTGTTGAACGTATCCGCAAACGCTGCTCGGTCTTCAGGTGTCGTTGGCATTCCTGAGCGTTGAATGTTGTCGCTGAATGGAAGCTCAAATTCCAATGTATCCTGAATTAATTGGCGGTCCCATGACGTAAGTCCATAGAGGTCGGACACTACGCTATCGACTTCAGCCCAGCAGGGTTCGCGTTTGTGCAAGCGATCCGACACTGTCGCTATCCTGGCTAACTGATCGTCGGCAAGCGATTCCAAATTTACCAAAGGGAAGCGTTCGAAATCTGATTGCAGTGCTGACTCACGCTCCACGCCAAACTTCGGACTCGTCAACAACTGATAGTAAAGAAGTAGGCTGCTGTAGGACAGCACGTAGAGTAGGTTGATAAGTGGACGCAACTCAGTCCTACCGGCGATGGACAGCCCGATAAAGCTCTCGCTATAGGCGACATCTGCTTCGCAGAACAAAGCGCCGCGCAGGCTTTTATCGCTCTTGGGGGACTCGCGGAATAGAAGTAATGGTCCCTTGAAAATATTGGGCGTACGCGGGTACTGTAACTTTTGGTGGGAAAGCACATGCCATCCATTGCTTGGCAGACCAAATGGCATGTCTGGAGTAACAACGGGCAGTCCAATCAGATGGCTAGCATCAAGGGTACGATTCTCGGGTCGTCCAACCTGGTATCCGGTGGAGAACTTCAAACTGTGATGCTCCAAATGCTCGCTAACAGACATCACGTTGCCGAGTGAAACACGACGCAGGAGCTCCGTCCCCAGCACTCCACCCTTATATGTGGCTCTAAGAGCAAAAGGGTCTTCTTGCAACGCAGCCAATGACATGGGCGTCGCCGTGCATGGATCCACTCTAAATTGCCCAACTGTCGAAAGTCGAGATTCGTATTTGGGACTAATGAAATAGAAACTGTCACTGTACTGGGCAGGTTCATTACGTGCAACAAACAGCACGAACTGAGCTCCATTGGATGGCCACAACTGCGGGTCTTGGCGAAGTGCCGCAAAGTTCATGATTCCCGTCACGCGGATTGACTTGAATACGTGTTTGCGCAATTCAAATGACTCGGGTTGAAAAATAAAGCGCGCATGTAATGCAAAGCCGAGTGCGCCTTTAGGTTTGGCCCATCGAGTAGCAGCAAGCAAGAATGGAATGTCTGGCGATCCATAGCGCGCTCGGATATGCACACTCACGCGGTCTTCGTCGTGCTCGACATTCGGTACAGCCACCAAATGGTTGAGCGTCTTGTTGAGGGCGGTTTTGCTCATGCCTTTGAAGCCGGTCCAAGGTGGGTTGCCTATGACAATGTCAAATTGATTCTGGTATCTATTCAGCACAGTTGAAGACAGACTGCCGAGCAATGCATCTTTGTCATTGCTCCCCAGCCCTTGCTGGTCCACCGCGTGCAGCACTGTGCCGATCAGCTTTTCAAATTTCAGATTAGTCAGGGGGCTTGGAGTGGGGTCTAGTTCAAGTGCCGCCAAGTACAAACTGAGCGCAGTAATATTTAGCGCATCCCGATTGATGTCAAAGCCTGTGAGTTGCGTCTTCAGTATTTTGCGAATCACTGCCCGTGTAGGCCGAACTTCATCTTCTCGCCAACGTTCGGCAACAAGTCGGCGAAATGCGAGTACGAGAAATACCCCACCACCAACGGCTGGGTCAAGAACCTTAGCCGCATGCGGTGGCGCCGACTGCAATGCGCTGAATGCTCCGTCAAGCACTATTTCTGCCAGCCGTCTCGGCGTGAAATGGATGCTTGTAGCCTGTGCCAATTCGGGAACGAACTCATGAGCGAAGTCCTCGTAGACTTGGCTTAGCACGTCGACAGGTACATGGCGGAACTCGATACCGCCCCAATTTAGCGGTAACTGTCCATTAACGGCGCGATACTGGATATTGCTCAGATGCCGACATACTTCGGGCAAGCCATTGCCGATGCCTACTAACAGCGTTTCGTAATCTTTGCCACCAATAGATAACAAGTCACCGTTGAATGTGCAGTCCATCCAACTGCACACCTGTGTGAGGTGGGCGGGTGTCGAGAACATTTCCTCCAATTCATTGGCACCATTCGCAATGGTGGGGGCGTCTGCCCTGACTACGATGCCGCGGTCACCAAGAAAGCGGAAAAACAAAGCGCGCCCAACCAAAGCGATTACTTGCTGTGCAGACAACTGTGGAGCAGCAAGCTTGATGCCGTGCGCTGCGTCCGTCAACAATCGGAACAGCAGTGTTTCAAGCCACTGCTTTGCAAATTTGGAACTACCGGATGTCGCAGCATGCGATCCGAAAATTGCGCCGCTAAGAAGACCCCGCAAGTCCGCGCTGTTGGTGTCACTTGGACTCTGCAACATTGCATCCGGCACTCTCTCAAAGAGCCCTACAGGATAAACATCTATAGAACCGGGTTTTACCACCGCGAGGAACCGGGCATCTGAGCGACAGCCAAGAATCCGAATTAACTCGGCTAATGGACGTTGATTATTTCCTGCATCTCCAAGGCGGTCGCGACGCACCACGTAGAGATATGGTTGCCCCGACGATTCGACTACGGCGTCAGGAAGCACTGTGCCGTACTCGTCGCTCATGCCGAGTAAGTCAAGGTAGCGGATGTGCCTAGGCGTCGCCGTCTCGTCGAGGCGAACAATGCTGTCCCGCAGCACACCTGCTGCGTTTAGCTCCTCGTAAAGGTCAACCGGTTGCATTTTTAGAACCAGTTCTACGTTGATGATTGTTGTTTGTCACGTTGGGCAAACGGGTTGTCAAGATGGGTACAGGGCCTAGGTCGAGATTACGCTGACCACCTGTTTCCATTAACTGATCCCCCAGCAGGTAACTATCAACCCTGTTCAGGATATTGCTCAAGGGCAAAACTGTGCCCTCTCGTACATCTGATGCGCCATCGACATATCGGGCGCTGGGCGGGTTAGGAATCACGATAAGAAGTGCGTCTGTTGTGACTGAGCGAGGTTCGCTGAGAGCCTTACGAACTTCGAGAACCAGTCGAACGATAGCGTCATGGCGCATCCGATAGCGGTCTTCCAACTCGCAGCAAACTGCAATAACGGTCAAATCTTGACGGCTGTACTCTTTTGCAACTCTCTCAATACCTTGCTTTTCCGAGTATCCCGGCAAGTCTTTTAAAAAGCTGCGAAGACGGTGACGAGAAAAGCCAGTCACCTCGACTAAGTCTGCAGATGTAATACGACGTGGTGTCATGAAGCGGATAGTAACGCACTTCTGCGTTAAATTGACGCAGAAGTGCGTTTGTAACTCAAATCCTGTTTTTTGCGTAACTGTTGCCAAGAAGTAACCAGGATGACTTTCCTGCAAAAAGGTGAACCGGGAAGCAACTTGGTCGTTTACGCCAAATGCAGGCCCCTGTGCACCCCTTTCATGAGTCACCCGCAACACATTCGGGTTTGCATTAAAATGACTAGACAGATGACTGGTTAATAAGGAGTATTTCCATGAATGTATGGCCAGTTCAAGACGCAAAAGCGCGTTTCAGTGAATTCCTTGATGCCTGCCTGGCAGAAGGACCGCAAATGGTCACTCGCCGGGGAGTTGAGACAGCTGTGTTAATGCCCGCAGCTGAGTGGAAGCGATTGCAGTCCGCTGCCAAGCCATCGCTGAAGGAACTGCTTCTATCGGACGCTGCCCGCACCGAATTTTTAGTGCCGACGCGTGGTTCCGCCCGCCGGCGGCGGGTTGCCGCGCTGGGGTAAGCGCCGTGTACTTGCTGGACACAAACGTCATTTCTGAACTTCGCCGCCTCAAGCCGCATGGCGCGGTGCTGGCGTGGCTGCAGTCGGTCGCCGACAGTGACCTGCACATTTCGGCGGTAAGCCTTGGCGAGATTCAGGCGGGCATTGAACTCGCACGCGATCAGGATGCGGCCAAGGCGGCGGAGATCGAGGCATGGGCTGACCTAATGGCCGGGTCGTACAACGTGCTGCCCATGGATGCGGCGACTTTCCGCCTGTGGGCAAAACTTATGCACCGACGCTCCGACACTTTGTACGAAGACGCAATGATCGCGGCAACGGCCCTTCGCCATCAACTAAAGGTGGTCACGCGCAATGTCGCGGACTTTTCCGACTTCGGCGTTGAGCTTTTTAACCCGTTCGAGTTTGCCGGCGGCTGACCGCGCAATGAAAATTACATGCTGCGCCAGCACCTTTCCACGCTGACGATCCAGACGCCGGGGCGCGACCTGATCGAGATCACCAGCGAGGTTCGTGCGCACGTCTCAAAAAGCGGCATGGAGCAAGGCCTGTTGACGCTTTTCATCCGCCATACCTCGGCAAGCCTGCTGATCCAGGAGAATGCCGACCCGGACGTGCAAGGCGATCTGGAACGCTTCTTTGCCCGACTGGTCCGCGACGGCGACCCGCTGTTTCAGCACCGCGCCGAGGGCGCGGACGATATGCCTGCGCATGTGCGTTCGGCGCTCACAGCGACGCAGCTTTCCATACCGATCGTTGGCGGGTCACTCGCTCTCGGGACTTGGCAAGGCATCTATTTATGGGAGCACCGCTTTCGCGGCCATGCGCGTGAACTGGTCTTGCATATCGTCGGTGAATGAGCCGGCGCGCTGGCGCAAATCATAAAAGCACATTCATTCAGGCCACTCGTCGCGCATCGCCCGTTGCAAAGCCAGCCCGTCGAGCTCAGGCGGCAAGCTGCCCGTCTGTACCCACAGCCCAAAACCAGTGCCCTGCTTTGGCAAAGAGCGCTCCAGCATCTGGTCCACGGCACGCCGCACGGCTTCTGCGCGGCTGACTTTTTCAGTCTTGGGCCACGCATCCAAGCGACTTACTTGACTCTCCTCAAGGTTGATGATGGTTCGCATAACAAGTGATGACGATGTTTGAAAACTAACAAAAAGTCAGGCAGCGCCTCAAACCCCGCCGGGAATCCAGGTGCGCGACACGCTGTTCGCCGCCGCGATGCGCTCGAGCGGAATTTTCGGGCTGCGGTCGGCGTTGAGCAGGCCGTTGGCTTCCTGGAACGTGTCGGCGAACTGGGTGTAGCAAAAGCCGCTGAACAGCGCCGTCTGGATGATGGTGTTGAGCAGCTGCTCATAAAGCCGGGCGAATTCCTCCGGGCTTTCGGCCTTGCTGTAGCCCCAGATCGACTTGGCGCCGGCGCCGCCGTTCGCTTTGGTCTGGAAGGCGATGCCGCCGAACTCGGTCAGCATGATCGGCTGGCCGCGGTGCGGAAAGCCGTCGAGCGTCAGCACGCGCCCGCCCGGCCGGCGCCGGTCGAACAGCTCGGTCGCCTGAATCTCGGCGCCGTAGCGCTGGCGTATGTGGTCCATATTGTTGTCGTAGTCGTGAATGCCGATGATGTCGGTCGCGCCCGACTCCCAGCCGTCGTTGCCGATCACCGGGCGGGTCGAGTCGAGCGTCTTGGTCAGGTGGTACAGCGCCTCGACCGCGTGACGCTGCATGTCCAGCGACGCCAGCTCGGGAACGCCCCACGATTCGTTGAACGGCACCCAGACAATGACGCACGGATGGCTGTAGTCGCGGTCGATCACCTCGCTCCATTCGCGCACGGTGCGCTTGATGGCGGTGCGGGTGAAACGGTAGGCCGAAGGCATTTCCTCCCAGACCATCAGCCCGAGCCGGTCGGCCCAGTAAAGGTAGCGCGGGTCCTCGATCTTCTGGTGCTTGCGTACGCCGTTGAAGCCCATTGCCTTGGCCAGCTCGACGTCGCGCTTGAGGGCGTCGTCGCTCGGCGCGGCCAGCAGCGTGTCGGGCCAGTAGCCCTGGTCGAGCACCATGCGCAGCAAATATGGCCTGCCGTTGAGCATGAAGCGGTCGCGCAGGATGCTGACCGAACGCAGCGCCGTGTAGGACTTGAATTCGTCGATCACCGCGTCGCCCTTGAGCAGCCGGATGCTGGCGTCCAGCAGCGTCGGGCGCTCCGGGCTCCACAGCAGCTCGTTTCTGAAGTCGTCGATGCCGGGGTCGGACAGCACGATGAAACGGTCCACCTCGCCGCCGACGACCTCGTAGCGGTCGCGCGCCAGCAGCCGGCTGCCGTGCCGCAGGACGATCTCGATCGACAAGTCGGCCGACGCGTCGCCGCCGATGCGCGCCTCGAAGCCCAGGCCGTAGAACTCGACCTTCGGCGTCCAGCGGATCTTCTCGACATAGGTGCGCGACACGCGCTCGAGCCAGACCGTCTGCCAGATGCCGCTGGTGCGCGGATACCAGATCGAATGCGGCTCGAGCTGCCAGTCCTGCTTGCCGCGCGGCTTGGTCAGGTCGCCGGGGTCGTCATCGGCGCGCACCGTGACGGTTTGCCGGCCCGATGGATCGAGCAGGTGCGTGATGTCGGCAGAAAACGGCGTATGGCCGCCTTCGTGGATTGCGGCCAAGCGGCCGTTGACCCAGACGCGGGCCGCGTAATCGACCGCGCCGAAGCGCAGGATGGCGCGGCCGCCTTCGGGGGCGAAGTCGAAGTCGCGCTGGTACCAGCACACTTTGTGAAAGCCCGTGTCGCCAATGCCGCTGGCTTGCGACTCGGGGGGGAACGGCACGCGGATTTCCAGCGGCCAGTCCCGGATGTCGTCGGGCGTCGTCAGCGCGCCGTCATCGTCATAGCGAAAACGCCAAACGCCGTTCAACGAGGTCCATTCAGGGCGCTGCAGCTGCGGGCGCGGATAGGCTAGGTCCAACCGATTCTCCTTGGGGAAAAAGGAGGCATTGTCGCGGGCCGTCCGCCCGCCGGCAAGCACGAAAGCCAGCGGTGCGCCACGCCGATTCCCGGCGTTGCTGAAATTCGTCAGGCCTGCGCAAAAAGTAAGGTGTTGTAACTCCATGGCGCAGGCCGATTGACGGTTGGGAGAAAACGGCGCTTAATTTTGTCGGCTTCGGAGGTCGTGCGCGGGCCGTCCGCATTGCCCGGCCAGGCAAAGCGGATTCAGGCGGCGGCTCCGACGCGGCGCAAGATCAGCTCACCGGGAGTTTGCATGGCGAAGCCGGACAAAGTCTTTCAACAAGCCTATTCCTGGTTCAAGGGCTCGATCGAGCGCGGGCTGGCCGCCAGCGGCATGCCGGCCGCGCAGCAGGCGCAGGTCGAAGCGCTGATCTGGCAAATGCTGGGATTGCTGAATGCGGCGGCCCCGCCCGCCGATCCGAACGTCGAGGATTTCAAGGACAGCGGCGCGAGCGGTCAATCGCTGGCGCACGCGTCGCAGGTAATTGCCGAATCGCTGGTCGCGCTGGATATTTTGAAAGACGCTGTGGCCGTCCTGAAGCCGGGCGGCAACCCGGCGGCGGCGATTTTGCTGGTGTCTCCGGTCATTCACCAGATCGAGCGGCTCACGCATCCCCAAGCCAACAGCCACATGCCGAGCGCCTTCAGCATCGCCAAGATGCTGTTGATGCTCAGCGGCGACGCTACGGCGAATGCCGGCGCGGGCCGCGAGGCAGCGAAGCTGGCGGCGCTCCTGGGCGCCGGCACGCCGCAGGACGTCGAGAACGTGCAGACCGCGCTGGCGCTCGTCACCCTGGTCATCGGCAGCGCGATGGACCGATCCTTTTCCGCGCCTGCCGCCACGCCGGCAAGCGGCTGGGGCATGCCGCAAGCGCTGCCGGCCTTTGTCGGCAAGCCGGTCTGGACGCTGCCCGCGCTGGCCGGACTGGGCGCGACGCTGGAATTCGACATCGGCGCGAGCAACGCCGTCAAGGCGGCGCTGGACCTCAATTTCAAGCGAAACACCCCGCTGGACGGCAACGCATTCCAGATCGACCTGAGCGCGAAGGCCGGCGTCGGCATGCTGCTTCCCGTCGCGCCGCCGGGCCCGGCCCGCGTCAGCGGCGATTTCGATGTCGGCATCGGCATTTCGCGCGCCAGCGCAGCCGGCGCGCTCGTCATCGGCAGCGACGCGCTAGGCGCGACTTTGGCGATCGGCGAGCTCGGCATCGCCCTGAAACTGGCCAACGGCGAGCCCCGGCTTGGCTTTTTCGCGCGCAAGGGCAAGGCGACCCTGAAGCCGAGCGACGGCTTCCTCAAGCTCATCCTGGGCGACGGCATCGCGCTCGATTTCGCGGTCGAAGCCGAGGCCGACCGCTTCGGCCAGTTGCGCCTGCTCAACGGCACCGGCCTGAAGGCCAGCCTGCCGGTGCCGACGCTGCCGACCGGGCCGTTCAAGCTGCAGGGAATCACCTTCGGGCTGGAGCCCGACGCTGGCAGCTTCCTCAAACTGAAGGTCGAGCTGTCGGCGTCGTTCGGCGTCGAGCTCGGGCCTTTCCAGGCATCGGTCGATCGCCTCGGCGTGCTGCTGGAGCTGAACATCGACGACGCGGCCAGGCCGCTGGCCTTCGCCTTCAAGCCGCCGAGCGGCATCGGCCTGGCGCTCGATGCCGGCATCGTCAAGGGCGGCGGCTATCTGGCGGTCGATGAGCAGGGTTACGCCGGGACGCTGGAATTGAAGATGCTGGCGGTCGGCGTCAAGGCGATCGCGATCCTGAACACCCGCTCGGAAGCCGGCTTTTCGCTGCTGCTGCTGATCTTCGGCCAGTTCCCCGCGATCCAGCTGTCGTTCGGCTTCACGCTCACCGGCGTCGGCGGGCTGATCGGCGTGCAGCACACCGCCAGCCCGACGGCGCTGTCGCAAGGCATCGCCAACGGCTCGCTCGACGCCGTACTGTTTCCCGCCAATCCCGTGGGCGACGCGCCGCGCATCATCAACACGCTCAGGACGCTGTTTCCGGTCAAGCGCGGCGGCTTCGTCATCGGGCCGATGCTCGAACTCGGCTGGGGCACGCCCAGCCTGGTCACGGTGCGGCTCGGTTTGTTGATCGAAGCCAGCCAGTTCGTGATTCTCGGGCAGGCGATCGTGCAGCTGCCGCCCATCGTCTCGGCCGATCTGGCGCTGCTCTACCTGCGGCTCGATTTCGTCGGCTCGGTGGTGTTCGATCCGCTGCGCATCGCGTTCGACGCCAAGCTGGTGAATTCGCGTGTGGCTTTCATCTCGATCACCGGGCAGTTCGCATTTCGGGCGGAGTTCGGCAGCCAGCCGATGTTTCTCATCAGCGCCGGCGGCTTTCATCCGCGCTTCAAGGAGATTCCGTCGGATATTCCGGTGCCGTTCGAGCGCGTCGGCGCCAGCTTCGACATCGGCCCGGTCGGCGTGTCGTTCAAGGGTTACTTCGCGATCACGTCGGCGACCATCCAGGCCGGCTCCGACCTGCGCATATGGGCCGACATCGGGGTTGCCGGCATCGAGGGCGGCTACGGCTTCGATGCGATTTGCTACCTCGTTCCAAAGTTCTATTTCGAAGTCGATCTGCACGCCTACCTGGCGCTCCATGTCTTCGGCCACGACTTCGCATCCGTTCATCTCGAAGGCCTGCTCGCCGGCCCAGGGCGCTGGCATATCGCCGGCCGCGCGAAAGTGCACATGCCGTGGCCGCTGCCCGACTTTTCGCTGCACATCGACGAGGCCTGGGGCAGCGATCGCGACACGCCGCAGATCACCGTCGACATCGCGGCCGAGCTGCAAAAAGAGATCGCCAAAACCGCCAACTGGAGCGCGCAGCTGCCCAAGGGCGGCGAAAGCTACCTGACGCTGGCCGATATTGAGGCGGACGGCGCCCTGCTGGCGCACCCGCTGGGCAGCCTGCTGTTCCAGCAAAAACTGCTGCCGCTGGAGTTGCGCATGGCCAAGGCGAGCGGCAGCAGGATCACCGGCGCGAACGAATTTTCCGCTGGCGCGCTCAAGCTCACCCAGGGCGAGGGTAAGCCTGCGCCCATGCCGCTGGCAACGCGGACCGACTTTTTCGCCGCCGCCCAGTTTCTGGAGATGTCGCAGGACGACAAAATTACGAAACCGTCGTTCGAGTCCTTTCCCGCCGGCTACGAGATGGAGGACGACGCGTACGAGCTGGGTGAAATCATCGAGGAAACGTTGAACTATGAAGAAGCCGACCTGGGCGCGCAGCGCACGACGAAAAAGTCGCGCCGCAAAGGCGGCGAGCTCTACCTGGACGCGACGCACGGCCCGCTGCTGCAATTCGGCGCCGCCGGTTTGTCGCCGATACGCGACCGGGCGCTGATGCAGCCGGCGCAGGCAACGGCGCTGCGCGTCAACCCTGCGCCGGTGATCGTCGCCGACAAGGCCGCGCTGAAGCCCGTCGCCGGTGCGCAGGTCTATTCAAGCGTCTGGCTCGCCGAGCAGACGCGCATCTTCGACAACACCCTGTCCGTGCGGGCCACGCAGGTCGCCGAACTCGCGGAGGTGGCGGCATGAGCATTCCCTACCGTTTCATGCCCTGGGCGCGGCGCGGGCTGGCGCGCACGCACCAGAACGCCGACGCTGGTGGCGCGCCGCTGGCCGTCAGGCCGAAAGTCACCGTCGGCCTGACGATCCAGGCGAAGCAGGACGGTGCTCTGGCAACGGCGGTGTCGGGCAATATCGATTTGAGCCTGTATGCGCCGGGCGATGTGATGGGCATCGATCCGCGCCTGATCGTTCGCACCGACCCCAAGCCGCAGATCACGAACTTCGAGCCGAACTACCTGGCGATCATCGATTTCGATCCGCCCGACTTCCCTTGGCTGCTGACGCCCGCGAAAGCCGACACCGGCAATCGCCTGCGGCCCTGGCTGGTGCTGGTCGTCGTGGACAGGAGCATGGTTGCGCCGCCGATGCTCAAAAGCGGCTATCCCTTGCCGTCGATCAGCCTGACCGCCGCCGCGGCGGCGACCGAACTGCCCGATCTGGCCGAATCGGCGCTGTGGGCGCATGCGCAGGCCGTCTCGGAGCGGCACGATGCCGCCGGCCTGGCGATGGAGCTGAAACAGTCGCCGGCGCGCAATATCTCAAGGCTGGTGTGCCCGCGCCGGCTCGAAGAGCGCAAGGACTATGTCGCCTGCGTCGTTCCGGCCTTCGACGCCGGACGGCTGCGCGGCCTGGGCCAGCCGGTTCCGCCCGGCGGCACCGGCCCGGCATGGGACAGCGCGCATCCGGCGGCGCTGGAGCTGCCGGTGTACTTTCACTGGGAGTTTTCGACCGGGCCGGTGGGCGACATCGAAACGCTGGCGCGGCGCCTGAAGCGCCCCGACCAGTACGCGTCGAACAGCGCCGAAGACATAGCACTCCGAACGCAGCTGCGGCACATCGGCGAGCAGGTGGTCGCGGTCGATGGCGACCATCTGCTGTTCAC
>CAXSGT010000087.1:7555-12751 GCA_964236835.1 uncultured Polaromonas sp. | reverse complement strand
CCGGCGCTGCGCCTGACGATGCGCGCCAGCTCCTCGGGCGTGTAGAACTCAAGCCGGGCGACGATGCCGAAGCGGTCGCGCAAGGGGTTCGTCAGCATGCCGGCGCGCGTCGTCGCGCCGACCAGCGTGAAGGGCTGCAGATCGAGCTTGATCGAGCGCGCCGCCGGGCCCTCGCCGATCATGATGTCGATCTGGTAGTCCTCCAGCGCCGGGTACAAAATTTCCTCGACCACCGGGCTCAGGCGGTGGATTTCGTCGATGAACAGGACGTCGTTTTTTTCCAGGTTCGTCAAGAGCGCCGCCAGGTCCTTCGGCTTTTCCAGCACCGGCCCCGAGGTCGAGCGCATGTTCACGCCGAGTTCATGCGCGATGATGTGCGAGAGCGTCGTCTTGCCCAGGCCGGGCGGGCCGAACAGCAGCACATGGTCGAGCGCCTCGCTGCGCATCTTTGCCGCGCCGATGAAAATTTCAAGCTGCTCGCGCGCCTTGATCTGGCCGACATAGTCATCGAACAGCTTGGGCCGCAGCGCGCGCTCGATCGCTTCCTCGCGCGGCGAGGCGGGCGCGCTAGAGAGCATGCGCCGCACCGGCGGCAGGTCGGACAGGTCGAAGTCGTCGGTCTGGATCGTCATTGCTTAGACTTTTAATATGGGTCCGGGATAATTAGCCAACATCGCACCAGCCGTAACCAGCGTCAAATCCTCGCACATCGCCTGCGCAAGCAATAAGCGGTTAAAGAAATCTTTATAAAGGTGTGGCAAATGAATGACCGCGAAAGTATGAATGGCCGCCACCGCTATCCCGATGCACCCGTTGCGCAGCAACTCACTGTGCAGTTCCAGAGCATGACCATAAAGTCTGTCTGCTTGTAAGGAGCCTTGTGGCTATTCCCCAAATTGTCGGTATGGTGGTTGGCGATTAAGGAGCGCACAAGGTTTGCGAAACTGGCTGTAAATCAGCAATTCGCAAACACATGCCGACCGGATGTCGGAAGGCATCTTGTTGTATCGAGTCACTATAGACAATCTCGCCATCGCGCCGGCGTAGCGCGTATCGGAGATGGTATTGACTTACGGGACGGTGATCCAATTGAGACCCCAGCACGGCACCAATCAAACCAGCGCCCAATTGAGTCACTGCTGAATAGTTGTTGCCTGGGCGAAATGCCCTGTCAATGTAGGCAGCACTGCCCAAAGCAGAGCCAACCATTGCGCCGCCGGTGGTGCCAACGCTGGACTGGTCTATACCTTGGTTGTCGATTACAGTCCCATAATCGCTCGGGGCAACTTTCCCGGTCGCTTCATTTAAACGCCGGCCGGAAGCTGCCATGCGTTGATCTATGGCTTTCAAGTCGGCCAGCGTGTCGTTGCGATTGCCTTCCGCTGGAGTGGAAAGTTGAGCACTAGCCTGTGCCCGCAAAGCGGAATAGTGGTCAAGCTCTTGCTGCGCCCTGTTCGCAGCCGACTCACCGTCCGCTTCTATTGGATCCGTTGGGGACCATGGGTATCCCATTGATACCTTGATTGAAACTATGTCGCTGTTCAGTCCTCGGATACGAGTAGCAATTGCCGCTTTAGTATCAGGATCAGTAGTTTGTTTGAGTTGCTGACGAAATCTTTCCCGTAACGCCAAGGTAGCATCTAAATCTACTTGCAATCTCTCGTTTTTAGAGTAATCCTGTTTGACGGGAACAAAAGGTGTGCACGCGCTGAGCAGTGCAATTGCAAGTGCAAAACAAACCAATTTCTGCATAGCATTTTCTCCTCATCCGGGTCGCATGGGCACGGTTATTTAAAATCGGCACTTGATTTTGCGCGCCGGTACGGGGTGCGCAACATAATAAACCCATGTGCTTGCGGCGCTAAAAAACAGCTCGTTGGCCTCATCATTCATTGACTCCACAGCCTTCGCTGGCAAACGCTCCGGCTCGCTCACGGCCCAAATCAGCAGATGCGTGTCCAGCAGCAGACGCACCCGTCAATCCTCGCCGTTGAACAGGCGCGCGATCTCGTCGGCGTACATCGTGTCGAAGTTATCAGGAATGCGCATCTTTCCTTTCATGAACCCCAAGCGCTGCGGCTTGTAGGGTGGCTCGGGCTCGATCGGCACGACCCGCACCATCGGCTTGCTGGCCTTGGCAATGATGAAGGATTCGCCTTTCGAGGCGCGCTCGATCAAGCGTGACAAATGGGTTTTGGCTTCGTGGATATTGACGGTGTGCATGGCATGCTCATTGGACTAAATTTTGTTGGTTCAACCAAGCTCGGTGGCGTGTTAGTCGGTCAGGCTATCAATTGAACAATGTCATTGAGTTCGGTGCACGCGCGGCGAAAAACACTTTCGCGCACCTTGGCCCACGGATGGGCGCTGGCGCCGCGCTGGCGCCAGTCGAAACTCTTGGGCTGGTTGCAGATGATGTAGCTCGCCTCGCTGGCGCTTTTGCTGTGATCGATGGCGAAGGGATTGGTCGCGTTGTAGGCGGCGCTCGACAGGGGCAGGCCGATCACCAGCGACGTGCGCTCGTTGTAGGCGCGCGGCGAAAGCACCAGCATCGGATGCCGGTCGCGCATTTCCCTGCCGACCTGCGGGCTAAAGTCGATCCAGATGATGTCGCGCCGGTCGGGCGCCCAGGGACGCGCCGGGGTCACTGGCCGGCGCCGAACTCATGCCCCACAGGACCGTCGGCCATCAGTTCCCCGCCATGGACCGCCGGGTCGTAGCGCTTGAGCTTTTCAGCCAGCGTCAGCCGGGAAGGCCTGGCCCGCAACTCCAGCCGGCCTTTCGCCACCAACAGCGCCTCCAGCGGCGTGTCAGGCGTAATGCCCATGGCCAGCATCAATTCCCGGCTCAGCCGGATGCCGTGGCTATTGCCCCAGGGAGAGATCGAAAGCGTTGTGGAAGTCATGCCGCAAGTATATCCACAAGGCTATCCAACCGGCGAGTTTTCCGAAAGAAAGCCTTACTTCCCCAGCGCCTTCAGCGCCAGCTTGATGCCCTCGCTCACGCCCACGTCCTTGGGCAGCGCCTTGAGCGCGAGCGCCGCGTCGCGGTCGCTATAACCCAGCGCCACCAGCGCCTGCAAGATATCGAGCTGCGCCTCGCTGCCGACGCTGACATGCGCGCCGATGTCGGCGCCTAGCTTGCCCTTCAATTCGAGCAGCAGCCGCTCGGCGGTTTTTTTCCCGATGCCGGGCACCTTGATGATGCGGCCGGCCTCCTGCAGCGTCACCGCCTGCGCCAGGTCGGCCACGCTCATGCCGCTGAGCACGCTGAGCGCGGTGCGCGGGCCGACGCCGGTGATCTTCACGAGCTGGCGGAACGCGGCGCGCTCGCCCGGAGTGCCGAAGCCGTAGAGCAGCTGCGCATCCTCGCGGACGATGAAATGCGTGAACAGGCTGATTTTTTCGCCCAGCGCCGGCAGGTTGTAGAACGTGCTCATCGGCACCAGGACCTCGTAGCCGACGCCGTGGCAGTCGAGCAGGATTTCGGGCGGGTTTTTTTCGGCCAGCAGGCCGGTCAGTCTTCCTATCATCGGCAAATCTTAGCAGCCGGTCCGCAGCGCCTCTTTAGGCGGACAATCGCGTTTTCAGCCCTTTTTTGCCCCAGTTTCAGGAAAAACCACGCCTTGATTCTTCGCCACACCTTCACGCCGCCGAACAACACCCGCATGGCCAACCTGTGCGGTCCCATGGACATCCATATCCGCACCCTCGAGGCCGGCCTGCAGGTGGCGATCGCGCACCGCTTTGAGCAGTTCAAGATCGACGGCGCGAAGCTGCGGGCAACGCAGGCGCTCGAAGTGCTGCAGGCGCTGTACGAGAT
Source organism: uncultured Polaromonas sp. (assembly GCA_964236835.1). GTDB lineage: Bacteria > Pseudomonadota > Gammaproteobacteria > Burkholderiales > Burkholderiaceae_C > Polaromonas. The sequence continues at coordinate 8,929 of CAXSGT010000087.1, read as the reverse complement.
CGCGCAGCGGCCGATCGAGCCTGAAACCGTGCAACTGATGCTCGCCGGCGACATGGCGCTGAACACGGCCGAAGGCGGCGTGCCCTTGACGACGCGCCGCGCCGACCTGCGCGCACGCACCGCCAACCAGGGCACCTACCTGGAAAACATCGCCGCGCACGACATTACTTTCGGCATCGGCCCGGCCGGCACCGGCAAAACCTACCTGGCGGTCGCCTGCGCGGTCGATGCGCTCGAGCGCAGCACGGTGCAGCGCATCGTGTTGACGCGCCCTGCCGTCGAGGCCGGCGAGCGGCTGGGCTTTTTGCCGGGCGACATGGCGCAGAAGGTCGATCCCTATTTGCGGCCGCTGTACGACGCATTGCACGAGCTCATGGGCTTCGAGCGGGTGCAAAAAGCTTTCGAGCGCCAGCAGATCGAGATCGCGCCGTTGGCCTTCATGCGCGGCCGCACGCTGAACCATGCGTTCGTGATCCTCGACGAAGCGCAGAACACGACGCCCGAGCAGATGAAGATGTTTTTGACGCGCATCGGCTTTGGCAGCAAGGCGGTGGTGACGGGCGACATCAGCCAGGTCGATCTGCCGCGCACGCAAATGAGCGGGCTGGTCGATGCCGAGCGTGTTTTGCGGCGCGTGCAGGGCATCGCCATCACCCGGCTGACCAGCGCCGATGTGGTGCGGCATCCGCTGGTCGCGCGCATCGTCGATGCCTACGACAAGACGCCCAGCGCCAGGGACGACGCCCGACATGCTATCGATTCAGTAGCTGCTCCCGCCCGCCGGACAAGCGCAAAGAGCCGAAATGGCTCTTAACAGCCTGGCGCTGTCGCTGCAGTTCGGAAAGTTTCCAGACGCCGGCCCGCACCGCGCCGCGCTGCCGCGCCACAACGTGGTTCGCTGGCTGCGCTATGCGCTGCAAAGCGACGCCGAACTCACCGTCCGCATCGTCGGCGCCGACGAGGGCCGGGCGCTGAACCGCGACTACCGCGGCAAGGACTACGCGACCAATGTGCTGACCTTCGACTACATGCCGGCGCCTTGCTTGACGGCCGACCTGGTGCTGTGCGCGCCGGTGGTGGCGCGCGAAGCCGGGGAAAACCGCAAGACGCTGCGGGCGCATTACGCGCACCTGCTGGTGCATGGGGCGCTGCACGCCCAGGGCTATGACCATGAAACCGGCGAGCGGCCGCAGGATGACCGCAGCGCGCGAGCGGCGAAGGGGGGCCGACCAGTGACCGGGTAGTTCGAGGCCACGCGTCCGCCCGGCGACGATCACGACGAGGCGAGGATCGTCGAGCTTTACGAGTCGTTCGAAGACATCACCGTCGAGCCGGTCGGCGGGTTCGCCACGGCCCCGGCGACGTTCCGCGTGC
>CAXSGT010000087.1:0-7545 GCA_964236835.1 uncultured Polaromonas sp. | reverse complement strand
TATGACCATGAAACCGGGGAGCGGGACGCGCTGGAGATGGAAGCGCTGGAAGCGCGGATTCTGGCGCGGCTGGGGTTTGACAACCCGTATGGCTAAGGCCGGCTCACATTTAGGCATAAAAACTGCCTATTGCGCAATACTGGCGGGCAGAGTCAGCTACGTAATTAATAGCGGGCAGGTAGCACGTCACCCAGCCGGATCGATGCGCAAAAAAATGGTGACCGGCCCGTCGTTCACCAGATGCAGCTGCATGTCGGCGCCGAACTCACCGGTCTGGACCAGCGGGTGCAGGCTGCGCGCCTGCGCAACGAAATAATCGTAGAGCCTGCGCCCCTCTTCCGGCGGCGCGGCGTCCTTAAAGCTTGGCCGGTTGCCGCCGGAAACATCGGCGGCCAGCGTGAACTGGCTGACGACCAGCAGGCCACCCTGAGCATCGCTGACGCTCAGGTTCATCTTGCCGCTGGAGTCCGAAAAAATCCGCAATTTCAGGATTTTGGCGAGCAGCTTGTCGGCCTGCGCGTGGCTGTCGCCGCGCTCGGCGCACAGCAGCACCAGCAGGCCCTGGTCGATCTGGCCGACGGTCCGGCCCGCTACCAGCACACGGGCGCCTGTCACGCGCTGCAGCACGGCTTTCATTTCGGTGTCACGGGGTTTCGTGGGTACAGCCGCAGCGCCGGCTCGACTTGCGCCAGCGCCAGGAAATCGCGGTCATTGTGAACCAGCAGCGCGCCGTGCTCCAGCGCCATCGCCGCAATCAGGCAGTCGCTTGACTTTCGAACCGTCAGGCCGTGCTTTCTGGCGCGCCGGTATAGCAGGGCGGCGGCCTCGAAAGTCGTGACGGCGTCCAAGGGCTGCAACATGGTTTGCGCGCCCAGCACGCGCTGTGTGGCCGCGAACTGCTGGTCGGAACTGACGCCCTGCAGCACTTCCAGGTAAATCATCTGGGTGACGGCAAGTTCTTCATGCTGTTCGCGCTCCTGAACAAAGCGCACCGCATCGGTGTCGGCGCCGCGCAGCCAGTCGATCCAGACCGACGAATCGACCAGCAGCATCACTTTTTCTTCGGGTTGGGGCCGGCAGGCTTTCTGGCTGCGGTTTTGTCGTAGCTGGCGCGTGGCTGCTCAACGCTGTTTTGCCCCGCCTGCTCGCCACGCGCCCAAGGCGCCTTTGGGTCGTAGTCGGGATCGACGCCGCCGATGCCGAACAGCTCGCGCACCGAAGGCCGGCTGGCGCGCGCCACCAGCTCGCGCAAGGCGCGGTCAACCACCTCGCGCTTGGTCCGCGCGCCCGACAGCCGCATGGCCTCGGCAACAATCGCGGCGTCGATATCGATGTTGGTAAGCATGGCGATAAATTGTACATAGCTTGTACAATTGCGCAGCTTTTTTTTCCGAATTCAATCGCCCACGCCCGCCGCGACAAAAAGCGGCTTGCCGACCGGGCCGGCAAGAAAAGCCACGAACTGCCGCGCCAGCACCTGCTGCCGGCCTGAAACCAATGGCGCCGCGGTGTAGGACGTGTAGTTCTGCACCTCGGCGGGCACCGGCCCGACCAGCGTCAAACCTTTGCCGCGGTACAGCAAAATCTCCGTCATGGCGCCGAAACCGATTTCGCGGCCGCTGCCCTTGATGACGTGCTCCATCACCGCCGCGCCGTCCGGGTAGCGGCTGGTTTTTCCTTCCACTTGCGAATAAACGTCCATTTTTTTGAGCAGGCTTTCCAGGTACAGCCCGGTCGAGGCGCGGTTGAACACCAGCGAGTCGGCGTCGAGCACGGCGCGCCGGAGCGCGCCAGCACTGGAAATATCGGGCGCCGTTGCGCCTTCGCGCACCGCCACGCCCATGCCGACGCGGCCCACGTCGGCCCGCGCGGCGTCGAGCTGGCCGGCGCCGGCGAATTCATCGATCACTGCCGGCGGCGCGATCACCACGTCGAACGCCGGATCGCCCTGCATGCGCTTGCGCAATTCGGGCGCGGTGTTGAAAGTGATGGCCGTGACATGGCCGGTCTGGCGATCGAACTCGGCGGCGGCGGCTTTCAGGCCGGGCTCGATGGCGCCGGCGCTGAGAACTTTTAGCTCGTCGGCGCGGGCGGCGCCGGCCAGGCCTGTCGCGATCAGGACGCTGGCGAAAATAATGCGGAAAATCAAGTTAGGGTTCATGGCAATTCTTGAAACTACATAAAAACAGTTAAGCGGATCGACGAATCGTTACGGAAAAAAATACAGCATGAAATGGTCGCGAAACTGGCAAGCACACCAACGATTCCTACCAGCACTTTTAACCCGTCGCGCTTAATCTGCTTTTTTCGAAGCCATGAACTGGCTTCTTTTTGATTAATTCCAAGGCGTCCACTTAGGACCAGTTTTCGAGCGGCTTCAAATCCTTCTTTGATTGAAATACCGGTAAGACGCTCTGAAATGGTGGCATCTCTTGACTTATAAAATGGCATTTAAACACTCCTGGCGGCCGAAATTGGCAAGTCCATTGAAGCAACAGCATGGGTCCATGTCCTGCGGCAGAATTTCGCATGCTTGCAAGGTCAGGCCGCATGGCCGGGGGTATCAAGTATCAAGTCGAGCCAGCATTTCACGCGCACTCAGGCCGCTCAAGCCTGTTGCAAGCCCGCTCTTGCCGTGAAACACCGGCATTGGTTTTCGTCCGGCACGGGTCGGCAGGCTTTCAGCGGCACGCAAGCGCATGCGCAAGCCCTCTTCGATCAGACGCGTCAATGTGGACTTCTGCCGGGCGGCAAGCGCTTTGGCTTCTACTAGCAAATTGTCGTGAATGTTGAGCGTGGTTTTCATAGCTAGAGCGTACAGATGACTGTATAAATCAGCCGTTTTCTTTTTGACGGTCTTAGTCCAGTATGACCCTGGCGAATTTGCGCTTGCCGACCTGCACCACATAGCTGCCGGCAGCCAGCTTCAAAGCCTTGTCGCTCACCACGCTGGAATCGACCCGCACGCCGCCGCCGTCGATCAAGCGGCCCGCCTCGCTACCCGACGGCGCCAGCCCAGCGGCCTTGAGTACCGCGCCGATTCCCAGCGGCGCGCCTGACAGCCGCACTTCGGCAATCTCGTCAGGCACGCCGCCCCGGCTGCGGTTGATGAAATCCTGCTCTGCCGCGTCGGCCGCGGTCGCCGAATGAAAGCGCGCCGTGATCTCTTTAGCCAGCGCGACTTTCGCGTCTTTCGGGTTGCGCCCGGCCACGACTTCGGCCTTCAGCGCTTCGATGTCGGCCTCGCTTTGAAACGACAGCAGCGTGTACCACTTCCACATCAGCGTGTCCGAGATCGACAGCACCTTGGCGTACATGCTGTTGGCGGCTTCGCCGATGCCGATGTAGTTGTTCTTGCTTTTCGACATTTTTTCCACGCCGTCGAGGCCTTCGAGCAGTGGCATGGTCAGGACGCACTGCGGCGCCTGGCCGTATTCCTGCTGCAAATGCCGGCCCATCAGCAGATTGAACTTTTGGTCGGTGCCGCCGAGCTCCAGGTCGGATTGAAGCGCGACCGAGTCGTAGCCCTGCATCAGCGGATACAAAAATTCATGTACGCTGATCGGCGTGCCGGCCTTGAAGCGGTCGTGAAAATCGTTGCGTTCCATCATGCGCGCGACGGTGTAGCGCGACGCCAGCGCGATCATGCCGCGCGCGCCCAGCGCGTCGCACCACTCGCTGTTGTAGCGGATTTCGGTTCGCGCCGGATCGAGCACCAGGCTGGCCTGGCGGTAATAGGTGTCGGCATTGGCCTTGATCTGCTCGGGCTTAAGCGGCGGGCGCGTGCTGTTGCGGCCCGACGGGTCGCCGATCAGGCTGGTGAAGTCGCCGATCAGAAAGATTACCGTGTGCCCCAGATCCTGCAGCTGGCGCATTTTGTTGAGCACCACCGTGTGGCCGAGGTGGATGTCGGGCGCGGTCGGATCGAGCCCCAGCTTGATGCGCAGCGGCACGCCGGTGGCTTCGCTGCGGACCAGTTTTTTGACCCATTCCTCCTCTGGAATCAGCTCGTCGCAGCCCCTGACCGTGACGGCCAACGCCATCTTCACTGAGGCAGACAAGGAAGGATTTTTAACAGGCTCTTGATTCATAAGGACTTTTATTTGGACAAGGTCGTGTCCGACAGTTATACTCGCGGTTTTCCTAGGCGGCCGGGCATTTTAATTTGCCTGCGTGTCGCTGATGAAGCCTAGAGACTCAAGCCCGACGATCGCCGTCCACCGGCAAAATGCGCAGTGTGGTGATCGATTCCTTATAACGCAGTCCGGCCTGCCGAAGCGGCCCGGTGCTGTCCAGCCAGGATTTCAGCTTTGCGCCTGCCCGCCAACTCCTACAGCCTCCTTTCCGTCCCCCGCATTCTGTCCACCTTGAGCGGCAGCCTGCGCCGCCATCCCAAACGCGTTGCCGCCGGCCTGTCGGCGCTGCTGCTGGGAACCGGCGTCACCGCCTTCGGCGTTGCGCCGCTCGCGCCCGACGCGGCCAGTCTGCCGGTGCGCCAGGTGCTTGAAGCCGCCCAGCCGCTGTCGGCCTCTTTGCAACCGCCCGCTAGCCGTGGGCTTGCCGATTTCAACTTCAGGCTGTTCCGCACCGAAAGCACCCGCGGCAGCGACACCGCCGACTCCCTGCTCAGTCGGCTAAATCTCGACGACCCGGCAGCCGCCGCCTTCTTGCGCGCCGACGCCAACGCCCAGCGGGTGCTGGCCGGCGGCCCAGGCAGGAATGTGACTGTCGAGGCCGGCGACAACCAGCAGCTGCTCAAGCTCAGCATGCGCTGGCCCACCGATGACGACGCGGTGTTTCAACGCCTGGTGATAGAGCGCGCAGGCGACCGGGCCGGCTTTACCTCGCGCATCGAGGCGGCGGCCTATACCCGCTCGGCGCGGCTGGCCAGCGCCACGCTGCGCACCACGCTGTTCGCCGCGACCGACGAAGCCGGCATTCCCGAGGCCGTCGGCGCGCAGATTGCGGACATCTTTTCCGGCGATATCGATTTTCGCGCCGGGCTGCGCAAGGGCGACCATTTCAATGTGGTCTATGAAACGCTCGAAGCCGACGGCGAGGCGCTGCGCACCGGGCGCGTGCTGTCGGCCGAGTTCGTCAAGGGCGCCAAAACTTATCAGGCGATGTGGTACCAGGCGCCGGGCCAGCAAACCGGCGGCTACTACACGCTCGACGGCAGGAGCCTGCGCCGCGCCTACCTGAGCTCGCCGGTTGAATTCTCGCGTGTCAGCAGCGGCTTTTCGATGCGCTTTCATCCGATATTGCAAACCTGGCGCGCGCACAACGGCACCGATTTTGCGGCGCCGCTGGGCACGCCGGCGCGGACCATCGGCGACGGCGTGGTCGAGTTTGCCGGCGTGCAAAATGGCTACGGCAACGTGGTGTTCGTCAAGCACCGCAGCAACCAGGAAACGGTCTATGCGCACCTGAGCGAAATCAACGTGGAGCCGGGCCAGACAGTCAGGCAGGGCCAGACGATCGGCCTGGTGGGCGCGACCGGCTGGGCCACCGGCCCGCACCTGCATTTCGAGTTCCGCGTCGATGGCGCCCAGCAGGATCCGCAGCAGCTTGCCGAGCTGGGCGGCGCCGGTCCGCTGCCAGCGGGTGCGCTGCCGCGCTTCAGGCAAGTCGCCAGCAGCGTCAGGACGCAGCTGCTGGCCGCGGCCAGCATCGACCAGAGCCGCGGCGAGTAGGCTATGCCCCAGGCGGCAAAATAGCCGCATGCGCGATTACACCATTGGCCTGATGTCAGGCACTTCGCTCGACGGCGCCGACGGCGTGCTGGTCGATTTTTCAGGCGCCAAGCCGCGGGTCGCCGCCGCCGCCAGCGAGCCGTTCACGCCAGGCTTTCGAGTCGAACTGCTGGCGCTCAATTCTCCTGGCAAGAACGAATTGCACCGCGCCGCGCTGGCGGCAAACGAGTTGGCTGCGGTGTACGCTCGGGTGGTTGCCGCGCTGTTGCGGCAGGCGAAAGGCCAGGGCATCGGCATGGAGCGCATTCTGGCCATCGGCGCGCATGGCCAGACCGTGCGGCATCGGCCCGAGCGAACGTCTGCCGGTCCAGCCGGCGCGGGCTACACGCTCCAGCTCAACAACACGGCCCTGCTGGCCGAGCTGACCGGACTCGACGTGGTGGCCGACTTTCGCAGCCGCGACGTCGCCGCCGGCGGCCAGGGCGCGCCGCTGGTGCCGGCGTTTCACCGGGATGTTTTCGGCCGCGCCGATAGCGCGGTGGCGGTGCTGAACCTGGGCGGCATTGCCAATCTCAGCGTGCTGCCGCCGGCTGATTCCGCACTGCCGGTGCTGGGCTTCGACTGCGGGCCGGGCAATGCGCTGATGGACGCCTGGTGCCTGCAGCATACCGGCCAGCCCTATGACGCCGGCGGCGCCTGGGCGGCCAGCGGACGGTTGCTGCCCGACCTGCTCGCCAGCCTGCTGGACGAGCCCTATTTTTCCCGACCGATTCCAAAAAGCACCGGACGCGATCTTTTCAGCCTGGCGTGGCTGGCGGGCAAGCTGCGGCCGTTCGCCGCCGAAACCCCGGCGGATATTCAAAATACATTGACGGAATTCACGGTTTTCGCATGTGTGGCGGACATAGTCAGCTATGCAAATAAGGGCAAAGAGCTGATTGTCTGCGGCGGCGGCGCTTATAACTTGCAGTTGCTCGAACGCCTGCGGGCCGGCCTGCCCGAGCTGCGCGTCAGCACCTCGGAGCAGCACGGCCTGCCGCCGCTGCAGGTCGAAGCGGCAGCCTTTGCCTGGCTGGCGCGCCGGATGCTCGAACGCCGGCCTGGCAACCTGCCCAGCGTGACCGGCGCTGCGGGGCCGCGGGTGCTGGGCGCGCTTTATCCTGCCTGAAACTGCCAGCCTGGGTGTGGTGGCCTGCGCAGAAATGGCCGGTGCTACACCACTGCGGACCGGGCTGGCTAGTACCGGCTCATGGCTCGGCCTCGCCGCGCTCCTTCATTAACCAGTTGAACAGCTCCTGAAATAGCTGCTGTTGTCGTGGTATCAGCACACGTTCGCGGTGGCTGCAGCTCAGTCACACGCCGAACGCAGTCCAGAATGCGCAGCGGTGATCCACCCCGAACGATGTCGTGGTACCGATCGCGCCCGGCGCCAACCGTTGAACTGAGGGCGTTGCCTGGGAATAGCGGGGCCATGCCGGCAGGGCGGGATCGGCGGGCCGTCCCGTGCGGGCAAACGCCGCCCAGTACGCCATCATTGCGTCGGCCAGAGACTGCTGGCTCGCGTTAAGTGCTGCCACCGGTCCAAAGCCGAACGCCGACAGCGGTTGACGAAACAGGTAAGGCAGCTCCGCGCCGTGATAAGCCCTCTGGTCGAGAAACGGATCAGGCACCTGGGTAGGCGCCGTGGGATCGTCGAACTCGTATACATAAGTTTCGACGCGCGAACTGAACAGGTTTGCAGTCGTCGCGGCCGGGCAGGCGAATGCCAGGTCGGTGAACAACGCCGACTCGGCCTGGTTCGGCGCTGCATAAGCGGCCACCGGATACGTCGAGAGCACCGCCGTGGCGCCCG
>CAXSGT010000086.1:0-12902 GCA_964236835.1 uncultured Polaromonas sp. | reverse complement strand
CGCCATTCGGGCCGATCAGCCCGAAAATGCCGCTTTGCGGGATCTCCAGGCTCACTTCTTGCAGCACCTTGAGGCCGCCGAAATGGCGCGAGACGGCGTCGAGCCGCAGCGACGCGCTCACGCGCTGCTTCCTTTTTTACCCACCCATTGGCGAAAACGCGCCGGGTCCCAAATGCCCTTCGGCAGGAACAGCACGATCAGCACCAGGATGAAGCCGTTGACGACCAGGCGAAAGTCCTTGAACGAGCGCAGCAGCTCCGGCAGCAGCGTCAGTATGACGGCGCCGATCACTGGGCCGCTCAGGCTGCCGATGCCGCCGAGGATCGTCATCGTCAAGATGTCCACCGCGCGGTCGAAGCCATATTCGCCGGGACTGATGAAAAACGTCAGGTGCGCGTTGAGCGCGCCGGCCAGGCCGGCGATCGCCGCGCCCAGCACAAAGGCGAGCATCTTGAACGACGCCACATCGACGCCCATCAGGCCGGCGGCCGTCTCGTCCTCCTTGATCGACTCGAAGGCGCGGCCGACTTTGGAATGGCGCAAACGCCAGAGCAGCGCCAGCGTCAGCGCCAATGCCAGCGCCACATGCCACCACTGGGTCGATTGCGGGATGCCGTTGAGGCCCAGCGCACCGCCCGTGAGCGAGTCGGCGTTGAGCAAGGCGATGCGCACCACCTCGCCGAACGCCAGCGTCGCCATGGCCAAGTACACGCCCGAGAGGCGCAGCGTCGGCTTGCCGATCAGGTACGCGGTCAGCGCCGGCGCGGCCATGCCGGCCGCCAGCGCCAGCGGAAAGGGCAGGCCGTAGTTCATCGTCAAAATGGCCGAGACATAGGCGCCGATGCCCATGAACGCCGCGTTGGCGATCGACAGCATGCCGCACGAAAGCGTGAGGTAGATCGACAGCGCCAGCAGCGCGTTCGTTCCCAGCGTGAGCACCAGGTTGCTGTAGATCGACCAGAAATTATTCAGTGCTTCCATGGCTCAGACCTTGCGCTCCTGCAGCGTGCCGAACAGCCCTTTGGGACGCACCAGCAAGATCAGGAACAGCAGGCCGAAGCCGACGGCGTCGCGCATGCTCGAGCCGATGTAGGCGACCGACAGCACTTCGGCGAACCCCAGGAACAAGCCCGCCAGCAGCGCGCCGCGAATGTCGCCCATGCCGCCTAGGATGATGACGGCAATGCCCTTGTGCAGCATCGGCTGCCCCATCAGTGGAAACAGCGCGTTCGAGTACAGGCCGATCAGCACGCCGGCGACGCCGCCGAGCGCGGCGGCAGTGAACGAGGTCATGAAAAACAGCCCTTCGACATTGATGCCGACCAAGTATGCGGCTTTCGGCGACTCGGCGATGGCGCGCAGCGCGCGGCCGAACTGGGTTTTTTTCAGCGCCAGCAGCAGCACCGCCATGAGCGCAAAAGACAACAAAATAATGCCCAGCTCAAGCGCCGTCAACTGCAGGCCGCCCAAGGTCAGCACGTCTTCCGGCACCAGGCCGGGCGGAAAGCGCAGGCTTTGGGCGCCAAAGATTCCCTGCACGCCGTTGTTCAGAATAATGGCGACGCCGATGGTGGCGATCATCGGAATCAGGTGCGGCGCGTTGCGCGCGCGCAGCGGCCTGAGCACGAGAAAATCAATCGCCAGCCCGAGCAGACCGCAAAACACAAAGGCGAACAGCAACGCGCCCCACAGCGGCAGCGCAAAGCGCGCCACGGCTTGCTCGGCCGCATACGCGCCGACCATAAAGACCGCGCCGTGCGACAAATTGATGACGCCGAGCACACCGAAAATAAGCGTGAAGCCGAGCGCGAACAGCGCATACACGCAGCCGAGCGACAAGGCATTGACAAGCTGCTGCTCGAGCACGATGGGTTAAGTCCGGTAAAGCGCCTTGGCCGGTCGTTCGCGATGCGGCGAAAGGTGAAAAAAGAAAAGGCGGCGCGGATCAAATGCGCCGCCCGACGGTGCAGCTGCGGCTTATTTCTCGATGGCGAACTGCGCTCCCTTGGTCACACTGACGATGGGCGTCTGCTGCGCGTCGTAGCCGGCGGGCTTGCCGGCCTTGTCGCTGGCGCGGCGAAACTGGAACGGCCCCGTGGCGCCGGTCCATTTGGCGGCGGGCAGCGCGTCGCGCAGTGCGGTGCGGTCGGCCGCCAGGTTGCCGCTGAGCTTGACCTGCTTGATCGCCTGCGCCGCGATGTACATCGCGTCATATGCCTGCGCGGCGAACTGGTCAGGCGAAGTCTTGTACTTGTCGCTGTAGGCTTTGAGGAATTTGGCGTTTTCGGCGCTGGCGTTGCTTGCCGACCAGGGGCTGCCGACATACAAGCCGTCGGACTTGTCCTTGGCAAGCTCGAACACCTTGACCGAGTTCATGCCGTTGCCGCCAATGAATGGCACGCTCAAACCGACCTGGCGCGCCTGCACCATGATCGGCGCGCCTTCGGCGAGCAGCGCCGACAGCACGATGGCGTCGGGGTTGCCGGCCTTGATTTTCGTCAGTTGCGCCTTGAAATCGACATCGCCCTTGGCGAAGGTCTCGGTCGCCGTGACCGGAATCTTCAGGTCGTCGAGCGCTTTTTTGAAGTTGTCGTAGCCGCTTTTAGTGAAAACGTCGTCGTTGCCGTAGAGCACCGCGACTTTTTTGATGCCCGATTTCCTGACCGCCATCTTGATGGTTTCGGGCAGCACGTCGGCTTCGGTCACCGAGTTGCGAAAGACATAGTCGCCGATCGAGGTGATGCCGTCGGCGGTGTTGGAGGTGCCGAACGCCACCGTTTTCGCGGCTTGCGCGATCGGGTCGGCGGCCTGGGCCGAGTTCGACAGCGTCGGGCCGAAGACCATCAGCACATTGTCCTGAAAAATCAGTTTCTTGAAGACGTTGATCGCTTCTTCCTTCTTGCCCTGCTCGTCTTCAACGACGAGTTGCAGCTTGTTGCCGTTGACGCCGCCGCCGGCGTTGATCTCGTCAGCCGCGAGCTGAAGGCCGTTGCGAATCGCCACGCCGTACTGTGCCGCGCCTCCCGACAAGGCCTCGGCGACACCGATCTTGAGGTCGGCGGCGCTGGCGCCGGCGCTGAACGTGGCGGCAAGCGCGAGCGAAATCAGCGATGCGGAAAAAGTGGTTTGCCTCATGTCGATATCCTTTTAAATTCACGATGAAAAGCCGAGTTTTTGATTTTAGCGCTCGCCACCCAGCGGCACGCCTCGCTAGCCCTGGTAAACCTCGACGCCGCCGCCTTCGACCATCTCGCCGATCTGGCGGGCGGCGTGGAAGCCATGGCTCTCGAAACACGCCAGCACCGCGGGCGCCGCCTCTTGCGCGCACGCCACCAGCAGCCCGCCGCTGGTCTGCGGGTCGGTCAGCAACGCTTGCTGCGCCGGGCTGATGCCCGCGGGCAGCGTGACTTCGGCGCCGTAGCTGTCCCAGTTGCGTCCCGACGCGCCGGTGACAATACCCTGCGCGGCAAGGGCCAAGACGCCCGGCAGCATCGGTATCCGGCCGAGCCGCAGCCGCATCTTGAGCTTCGCGCCGCGCGCCAGCTCAAGCCCGTGGCCGAGCAGGCCGAAGCCGGTCACGTCGGTCATGGCATGCACCTGCGGCATTGTGGCCAGCTCGATGCCCGGCTTGTTCAGCTGCGTCGCGGTGGCGACCATGCACGCGTAGCCCTGGGCGTCGAGCAGTTCTTTTTTCAGCGCCGCCGAGTAAATGCCGACGCCCAGCGGCTTGCCCAGAATCAGCGCATCGCCAGCCTGCGCGCCCGAGTTTTTCTTCACGCGCGAAGGATGGACCAGCCCGAGCACGACCAGGCCGTAGATCGGCTCGACCGAATCGATGCTGTGGCCGCCGGCGATCGGAATGCCGGCGCGCTGGCACACATCCTGGCCGCCGCGCAGGATATCGCCGATGGTTTCGAGGGGCAGCACATTGATCGGCATGCCGACCAGCGCCAGCGCCATGATCGGCGTGCCGCCCATGGCATAGACGTCGCTCACGGCGTTGGTCGCGGCGATGCGGCCGAAGTCATAGGCGTCATCGACGATCGGCATGAAAAAGTCCGTGGTCGCGATGAGCGCTTGGCTCTCGTTGAGCTGATAGACGGCGGCGTCGTCGGCGGTCTCGATACCGACCAGCAACTGCGGCGGCAGATTTACGCCCGGCAGATTGCTGGAATTTTTCAAAATTTCGCTCAGCACGCCGGGCGCGATCTTGCAGCCGCAGCCGCCGCCGTGCGACAAGCTGGTCAGGCGGGGCGCGGACGCAGCGGGTAGAGGAGTTGAAGGAGTTGACGGTTGCGTGGCGCTGGTAGTCATCCGGCGAGTTTAGGGCACGGCGGCAGCGCAGCCGCGAGCGGCACCAAGGGTTGCTATGCTTGGCTTCCTGCGTCGCGCGGCTAAACAAGGCAATCGTTGTGGCTTCAGAATCCTCCTCTTCTTCATCGGCGGCAGCCGGCCCAAAACAGCTCGACTCGCCGCTGCTGCGCAGCGCCGGCCGCGACCTGCTTTCGCTGGCGCTGATGGACGCGCGCAACCACACGCTGCGGCTGTTCGGCCAGTACCAAAATGCGCTGGAAGCGGCGAACTTCGTAGTCCCCAGGCTCGCCACGCTGAGTCCGCCGCTGTGGACGCTGGGCCATATCGGCTGGTTCCAGGAATGGTGGATCGCGCGCAACCTGCGGCGCGGCCTGGGCGCCGGCTGCGCGCCCGATGGTCTCCGGCTGGCGTCGATCGAGCCGAACGCGGACCGCTGGTGGAACCCGCAAATCGCGTCCCACGACGCTCGCTGGGAGCTGGCGTTGCCCGACGTGCAGAGGTGCCGCGCCTATCTGCTCGGCACGCTCGAAGGCACGCTGGAACTGCTGGAAAAGGCCGGCAATGACGATGACGCGCTCTATTTTTACCGGCTCTGCCTGTTTCACGAGGACCTGCAGGGCGAAGCGCTCGCACACGGCGCGCAAACGCTCGGCCTGGCGCTGGACAAACCGCTGCAGAGCGCTTTCACGCCGCCTCCGATGGCGCTGCGCGAGCCGCTGTTGATTCCGGCGACGGCATGGCAAATGGGCAGCGCCGCCGGTCCTGGAAGCGGCTTTGTCTTTGACAATGAACAGGCGCGGCACCCGGTCAATGTTCCGGAGTTCGAGATCGACGCCCAGCCGGTGACGTGGGCGCAGTATGTCGAGTTCGTCGGCGACGGCGGCTACGACCATCCGCAATTCTGGGACCCGGCGGGCTGGCGGTGGCTGCAGGGCGAAGGCCGGCGCGGTCCGCGCCATGCCCTGCAGATCGGCGTGGCCAGCGGCGCGGTCGTGCAGACGCGCTTCGGCAGCGCCATGCGCATGCTCGGCCAGCAGCCGGCGATGCATATGAGCTGGTGGGAGGCCGACGCCTGGTGCCGCTGGGCCGGGCGCCGCCTGCCGGCCGAGGTCGAGTGGGAAGTGGCCGCGCACACCGCGTCGCGCCGGGGTTTTCGCTGGGGCGACGTCTGGGAATGGATGGGAACGACGTTTCGGCCGTATCCCGGTTTTGCGCCCGGCCCGTACGCCGACTATTCGCAGCCGGGCTTCGGCACGCACAAAGTGTTGCGCGGCGGGTCGTTTGCCACCCGGGCGCGGCTCAAGCAGCCGAAGTTCCGCAATTTTTATTTGCCCGAGCGCGATGATATTTTTTGTGGCTTCAGGTCCTGTGCGCTATGAAAAATGTAGCTGTTCGCGCCCGCCGGTATTGCGCGGGAAGCTGATTTTGTTCACTTTTTGGTGACTGCTGGCCGCTCGCATGAATTTTCCTCGCGTTTTCCGCGCCGGCCTCATCCCTAGGCGGGCGGGCATGACATGAACACTTTTTCAGACAGCGCCAGCACAGCCTTTGCGCTCATCACCTCACTGGACGCGCGGTTTGCCGCCGTCGTCGGGCGCTCGCTGGCGGTCAGCGCCCTGGCTTGCCTCATCGCTTCGAGCGCCGGCTTGCTGCTTGGCGCCTGGCTGGGCGTGGCGCGTTTTCGCGGGCGCGCGGTGGTGCTGGCGCTGCTCAACACCGCGCTCGCGCTGCCGTCCGTCGTCGTCGGGCTGGTGGTTTATTTGCTGCTGTCGCGCAGCGGGCCGCTGGGGTTTCTGGGCTGGCTGTTTTCTTTCAAGGCGATGGTGCTGGCGCAAAGTGTGTTGGTGCTGCCGATGGTGACGGCGCTGGTGCGCCAGACCATCGAAGACGCCGACCGCGGCCACGGCGAGCAGCTGCGCTCGCTCGGCGCCGGGAGCTGGCTGCGCAGCCTGATTTTGCTTTGCGACGAGCGCCATGCGCTGCTGACGGTGCTGATCGCCGCCTTCGGCCGGGCGATTTCAGAGGTTGGCGCGGTGATGATCGTCGGCGGCAATATCGACGGCTTTACCCGCGTCATGACGACGTCGATCGCGCTCGAAACCAGCAAGGGCGACCTGCCGTTGGCGCTGGCGCTGGGCATCGTGCTGCTCGGCGTGGTGCTGCTGCTCAATGTGCTGATCGCGCTGCTGCGGCGCTGGCGCGAGCGCCAGGGCGACCCGCTGCCTGATGCGCAAGCACCATTGGCGTTAACCTCAGCAGCTCTGGGCGCGCCGCCATGACGCTGCTTTTCCAGCTGGAGTCGGTCAGCGTGCGCTTCGGCCGGCTGCGCGCGCTCAGCGACTGCACGCTGCGCATCGACGCGGGCGAAAGGCTGGCGCTGATAGGCTCCAACGGCAGCGGCAAAAGCACCTTGCTGCGCACGCTGCACGGGCTGGTCCAGCCTGCGGCGGGGAGTTTTCAGCACGATCCGGACGCCCCCCAGGCGATGCTATTTCAGCGGCCCTATATGCTGCGCGCCAGCGTGCTGCATCACGTCGCGCTGGGCCTGTGGTTGAACGGCATGCCCTGGAAACCAGCCAAGCAGCAGGCACTGCAAGCGCTGGAGCGCGTTGGGCTGGCCGGCCTGGCGCGGCGCAACGCCAAAGCGCTGTCGGCCGGCCAGCAGCAGCGCGTCGCGCTGGCGCGGGCCTGGGCCCTGCGGCCGCGGGTCTTGCTGCTCGACGAGCCGACGTCCAGCCTGGACCCGGCGGCCAAGCGCGAGGTCGAAGGCCTGATGGCCGAGTTCGCCGGCGCCGGCATGACGCTGATTTTCAGCAGCCACAACCTCGGCCAGGTCAAGCGCCTGGCCAGCCGCGTGGTGTACCTGGAGCAGGGCAGGCTGGTTGCCGACTTGCCGGTCGCCGATTTTTTTGGCGGGCCTTTGCCTGCGGCCGCCGCCGCTTTTTTAAAAGGTGAACTCGGATGAACCGGTTTGACAGGATTTACCAGTGTTTTAAGGCTTTTTCGCTTATCACCATTGGATTTATAGCTACATTTTCAATAGCACAGGCGCCGAGCCTCACGATGGCGTCGACGACCTCGACCGAGCAGTCCGGGCTGTTCGCCCACCTGCTGCCGGAATTCAAAAAAGCCAGCGGAATCGATGTGAAAGTGGTCGCGGTCGGCACCGGCCAGGCGATCGACATGGGCCGCCGGGGCGACGCCGACGTGCTGTTCGTGCATGACGAGGCGGCGGAAGAAAAAGCCGTGGCCGAAGGTGTTGTACTCAAGCGTTTTGCAGTGATGTACAACGACTTCGTATTGGTCGGTCCGGCCTCGGACCCGGCCGGGGCAAAAGGCCGGGACATTGCGCAGGCGCTGAAAAAAATCAGTGCAGCCAACGCTGGTTTCGTCTCGCGCGGCGACAACAGCGGCACCCATGCGGCCGAGCTGCGCTATTGGAAGGCTGCCGACATCGGCGCGCCGGCGTTTTCCGCCTACAAGGCCTGCGGCTGCGGCATGGGCCCGGCGCTGAACATGGCGGCCGGCCTAAGCGCCTATGTGCTGGCCGACCGCGGCAGCTGGCTCTCGTTTAAAAACCGTGCCGGCCTAGCGGTGCTGGTCGAGGGCGACCGGCGCCTTTTCAATCAATACGGCGTGCTGGTTGTGAACCCGGCGAAGCATTCCCGGACGAAGGCGCTAGAGGCGCAAAAATTTGTCGACTGGGTCACCTCGGCCGCGGGCCAAGCCGTCATCGCCGGCTACAGGATCAACGGCCAGCAGCTGTTTTTTCCGAACGCCGGCAGGCAGTGACAGCTTTGCCCGCCTAATCCGCCATGGCCGCAAGCACCTTGTCGAGCGTGATCGGCAGGTCGCGCAGGCGTTTGCCGGTGGCGTTGTAGATGGCGTTCGCCACCGCCGCGCCGGTGCCGGTGATGCCGATTTCGCCGATGCCATGCGCTCCCATGGGCGCGTGCGGGTCGGGGATGTCGGTCCAGATGACGTCGATCTGCGGCACGTCCAGATGCACCGGCACGTGGTATTCGGCCAGGCTCGGGTTCATGATGCGGCCGTTGCGCTCGTCGAACTGCGTTTCTTCCATCAGCGCCAGGCCCAGCCCCATGATGATGCCGCCGCGGAACTGGCTGGCGGCCGTCTTGGCGTTCAGGATGCGCCCGCAGTCGAACGACCCCAGAAAGCGGCTGACCCGCACCTCGCCGGTGACGGCGCTCACCCGCACTTCGCAGAACATCGCGCCGTGCGAGTGCATCGACCAGTGCATCGTCTCCAGCGGCGGCGACGCCTTGGCCTCGGCCATGACTTCGCCCTGCTGCGCGCGCGCCAGGATGGAGATGTAGCTCTCATAGCGCTCCGGCTCGCCCAGCTTGCACAGGCCGCCGTCACGTCCGCCCACCTCGTCGGGCTTCAGGCCTGCCAGCGGCGAGTCCTTGCCGACAAGTTTGAGCAGCTCGGCAAAAAGCGCGTGCTGCGCCGCGATCACCGAGGCGCCGATGGACGCGGTCTGCTGCGAACCGCCGGCAAGCACGACGCCAGGAAATTTCGAGTCGCCATAGCAAAAGCGCACTTTTTCCAGCGGCAGGCCGAGCCGCTCCGCCGTCACCATGGTTTGCGTGGTGGCGGTGCCCATGCCCATCTCGTGCGCCGCGATCTCGACGGTGACATGGCCGTCTTGTGTCAGGGTAAGGCGGGCAGCGCCCCCCGGCATGCGGTAGTAGGGGTAGGTGGCGGTCGCGCAACCCATGCCGACCAGCCATTCGCCCTCGCGGCGCGTGCCTGGCGCGGCCGGCCGGGCGCTCCAGCCAAAGCGCTCGGCGCCCGCGCGGTAGGCCTCGACGATGTGGCGCGACGAAAACGGCGTGCCCGTCGTCGGGTCTTTCTCGGGCTCGTTGCGACGCCTCAATTCGACCGGGTCCATGCCCAGCTGCTCGGCCAGCTCGTCAACCGCGCATTCCAGCGCGAAGCTGCCGACGGACTCGCCCGGCGCGCGCATGAAGGTGTTCGCCAGCATGTTCATGTCGGCCACCTGCACGTCAAGCTGGAAGCTGCCGGCCGCATAGACCGAGCGCGCCGGCAGGATAAAGGGCTCGGGCAGGGCGTTGTGCCGCGTCATCGCCGCCACGCCGGTGTGGATCAGCGCGTCGAAGCGGCCGTCGGCCTGCGCGCCGATCGCCACGCGCTGCTCGGTGCAGGTCCTGCCGCCGACGATCCGGTACACGCCCTCGCGTGAAAGCGTGATCCTGACCGGGCGGCCCGCAAGCTTCGACGCCGCGGCCGCGAGGATCTGGTGGCGCCACAGCGTCTTGCCGCCGAAACCGCCGCCCACATAGAGCGACGTGATGTGCACCTGTTCCTCCTTGATGCCGAACACCTGGGCGAGCGTCCAGGCCGAGTGCGACACCGCCTGCGCCGCGTCGTGTATCGTCAATTCGTCGCCTTTCCAAGCCAGCGTGGCGCCATGCAGCTCGATGGCGTTATGGCTGTGCCGGGGCGTGGTGTACGTCACATCGACCTTGAAGGGCGCCGCGGCAAGTGCCGCTGCGGCATCGCCGATTTTCACCAAGAGCGCCTCGCCATGAAATTCGCCCTGGCGCGTGTGCGCCTTGGCGTCGTCGAACACCGTGATCGCCGGTTCAGTGGCGTAGCTGGCGCGTATCAGCGACTTCGCATGGTCGGCCTGCTCCTGCGTTTCGGCCAGCACGACCGCTATCGGCTGGCCGTTCCAGTGAATGCTGTCGTCCTGCATGAGGTGCACGTCGTCGCCGCCGTTGGCCTTTTCCGCCGTCAAAAAAACCGGCGTCGGCTTCATTTTGGGCGCGTTGCGGTGCGTCATGACGAGCACCACGCCCGGCGCCGCCTCGGCCGCGCTGGTGTCCAGCGTCGCGATACGCCCTTTGGGTAGGGTCGAATACGCCATGGCAGCGTACGTCATGCCGTCCATGAAGAATTCGGCCGCGAAGCGCGCCTTGCCCTGCACCTTCAGCGGACCGTCGAGCCGTGACAACTGCGTTCCGATCAGGCCGTGCTTGTGGCCGATCAGCGGGTCGGGCGTTCCGCCCGGAAGCCAACTCTCCGGCGCCAGCTGCACCGCTTTTTTCATGACCGCCTGCGCGGTGTCCTTGACGATATTCATGCTTTTTCTCCTGCAAGCTCGCCCAACACGGCAGCTATCACGCGCCGGGCAAGCTCGATTTTGAAACCGTTGTCACGCAACGCCGTGGCCCCGGCCAGTTCGGCCTCTGCCGCGGCGCGGAAGTTTTCCTGCGTTGCCGGCTTCCCCTTGAGCGCGGCCTCCGCCTTGAAGGCGCGCCACGGCTTGTGCGCAACGCCGCCCAGCGCGATGCGCACATCCTTCACGGAGCCGCCGTCGAGCTCCAGCGCGACGGCGACCGACACCAATGCAAAGGCGTAACTCGCGCGGTCGCGCACCTTGCGGTAGGCCGACCGGTTCGCGAAGGGCAGGGCGGGCAGCTCGACTGCAGTGATCAGCTCGCCGGGCCGGAGTTCGGTTTCCAGCTCGGGATGGTCGCCTGGCAGGCGGTGCAGTTCGGTCAGCGGCAGGGTGCGCTCGCCCTGCGGGCCGTTCAAATGCACCACCGCCCCGAGCGCCGCGAGTGCGACGCACATGTCCGAGGGATGCGTCGCCACGCACGCCGAAGAAGCGCCCAAGATTGCATGAATGCGGTTGAAGCCGCCCAGCGCATCGCAGCCCTGGCCGGGCGTGCGCTTGTTGCAGCGCGAGCCGTCGTCGTCATAAAAATAGGTGCAGCGGGTGCGCTGCAACAGGTTGCCGCCCACGGTCGCCATATTGCGGATTTGCCCCGACGCGCCGCTGAGAATGGCCTGCGCCAGCGCTGGATATCGCTCGCGCACCGCGCGGTGGGCGGCGAGCGCGGTGTTCGTGACGCCGGCGCCGATCAGCAGCCCGCCGTCCTTGCCTTCGCTGATGTCGCAGCCCAGCCGGGTGACATCGACCAGCGCATCGGGACGCTCGATGTTCTCGCGCATCAGATCGACCAGGTTGGTCCCGCCGCCCAGGTAGCGGCCGGAGGCCGACCGCGACAGCGCGGCAATGGCCGAGGCCGTGTCGGCGGCGCGTGTGTAGCTGAACTCGTTCATGCCGCGGCCTCCGCGGCAAGGGTGTGCCGCAGCGCATCGACTATGCCGTTGTAGGCGCCGCAGCGGCACAGGTTGCCGCTCATGCGCTCCTGGATTTCTTCGCGGCTGAAGTCCATCTTTTCGGCGCGCAGGTCTTTGGTGCATGCGCTCGGTATGCCCAGGCCGACCTCCTTGGCCATGCCGATCGCCGAGCAGATTTGGCCCGGCGTGCAATAGCCGCACTGAAAGCCGTCATGCTCGACAAAAGCGTGCTGCAGCGCATGCATCTCATGCGCCGTGCCGATGCCTTCGATGGTCGTGATGGCGCGCCCCTGGTATTGCACGGCAAGCGCCAGGCAGGCATTGATGCGGTCGCCGTCGACCAGCACGGTGCAGGCGCCGCAAGCGCCCTGGTTGCAGCCTTTTTTGCTGCCGGTGAGCCGCAGGTGTTCGCGCAGCAGGTCGAGCAGCGAAGTGCGGATATCGGCTTCGACGTCAACGAATACGCCATTGATAACAAAGTGCATGGTTTCCCTCATCGTAAATTTTTCGGGCGCTGTCGCCGCGGTTCGGCCGGCACGATCGAAAATTCTAGAGCTGGAGCCAAAAAACGCAAGTAAGACTGCATCCCGTCTGCAAAAAAGCAGGCTCCAATCGCGCAAAAGCCGTCCCTATAATCGGCCCGTGCGCCGCTTCAGACCCTCATCGCAAAGGCCGTCCCTGTGGGCACGGTTTGCGGTCGTCCTGAGCTTGTTTGCCGTATTTTCGGCACTGGCGGCGCCGGCGTCGATGCTGGCCGGGGAGGCGCGCGCCGGCAAATTCGGTGGTATTTGCGCTGTCGACGGCGCGGCCGTCCCGGGCGGCCAGGGCAGCAATCACGAAGGCGGCGCGCATGGCTCGCATTGCGATTTGTGCGGCCTGCCTGGGCTTGCCCTTCCTCAGTTGGCTGCGCCCGTTGCGCCCGGCCCCCGCGCGCTGCGAGCGCTTGCCGGGCATACGGCCACCGATGCGGATACGGCCATACCCGGCTTGCCGCCGGGCCGTGGTCCGCCCGCTTTTTCTTGACCTGAATCGCCTCGCCTGACCGCGGGGTTCGCTGTACGGCCGCTTGCGCGCCCGCACCACCATTGTTCATCTCAAGAAAAAGGCTCTCATGCAGTCTTGTACTACGTGTTTCACGGCGCATGCGCGCGGTTTTTGTTCATTCCGCTGGATCGCCGTGGTGGCTGCGGTGCTGCTGCCGCCGGCGGTTGCGGTGGCGCAGGCTGCCCCCGGCGACACCGCCGAAAAGGCGCTGGGCGTCGTCACCATCGACAGCGGCCAGCCGACCTCGCTGCCCAGCCAGATTCCGACGACGATGGAAGGCATTACGCGCGAGCAGATCGGCCAGACCGTCAACGCCACCGACAGCGAGGACGCGCTCAAGTACCTGCCCAGCCTGCTGGTGCGCAAACGCTATATCGGCGACTACAACCATGCGGTGCTTTCGAGCC
>CAXSGT010000085.1:0-12924 GCA_964236835.1 uncultured Polaromonas sp. | reverse complement strand
CGATATCACGCTCAGGGTGTACGCAGAGCACCCGGTGCTGGTGAGGCACGGTGCCGAGACCAAGTCGATGGGTAAGCAGCCGGATGTGCCGGTTTGGCCGGTGAAATACGTGACGATGTTTCACATGACCAATGACTCGCACCTGTTTTTGAAAGCCGAAGAGCTGAAAAAGCAGGGCTGGCGGCGAGGCGCTTTGAATCGCTGGGAAAAGGATGGGGCGCAGGCTGTACCGCTGTATGAGGGCAAGATGGTGCAGATGTTTGACCATCGCGCTGCGGACGTTGTGGTCAATTTCGAAAACCTGCATCGGGCGGCTCAGCCGGAGACGATTTCCGTGGTCGAAAAAACGAGCACCGACCGCTACCCCAAGCCCCAGTTTTTTGTGTTGGCATCGGAGACGGCATCGAATCCGTATGAATGGGCGCTCGGCTACAAAGAGATTTCCGCGCCGACCAACGAGCGCAGCATGATCGCCGCGCTGCTGCCTGCCGCCGGTTTTGGCAACAAGGTGCCGTTGCTCATACCCCAAGGTCTTCTTCCTCAGTCGGCGGTGCGGATCGCATCGTTGCTTGCCGCCAATTTCAACGCATTCGCTTTCGACTTTGTGCTGCGGCAAAAGCTGCAGGGGCAGACCATCAATCTGTTCATCCTCGAGCAGCTTCCCGTCATCGCCCCTGCCCGCTTCGACAACCCGCTGCCCGCCGTCTTCGCCCAGGCCATGCGCGCGACCGAATTGATGAACGGCCACCATCCGCGGCCTACGGTGGCCGACTTCGTGATTCCGCAGGTGCTGGTCCTGAGCTATACCGCGCACGACATGGCGCCGTTTGCGCGCGACCTGGGCTATGTGGACGAGGCCGGCCAGGTGCTGCCGCCGTTCGTCTGGAATTCCGAGGAGCGCCGCCAGCGGCTGGCCGCGCTAGACGCGCTGTTTTTCTGGCTCTACGGCCTGGACGCGAACGATGCGGCCTACATTCTGGACACCTTCCCGATCGTTCGGGAGCAGGACATCAAGGCGTTCGGCAGCTACCGCACCCGCGACGACGTTCTTCAATTTCTGAAGCTGCTGACGCTGGCGCGCTAACAGGTTTTTTGGTGTTTTAGCGCTTTTGCGCAATAGGGACAGGCATAGGTTGCTATTGATTTCATAGCTCATGCTTGTGCTGGCCCCTCACCCAGCCCTCTCCCCAAAGGGACGAGGGAGTAATTCCCGCTCACTCTTTAAAGTGGCGAGGGAGCATTACCCGCTTTACTCCCTCCTTCCGGGAGACGGCAGGGGAGAGGGCTCCCCGAATCCATCAAGCCTTCAGCGCCTCCAGCAGCCTGGCATGAATCCCGCCAAAGCCGCCGTTGCTCATGCACAGCAAATGGTCGCCTGGCCGGACGGCGGCCTTGACCTGCGCCAGCAATTGTTCCAGCGTGTCGGCCACCTGCGCGCTCGCGCCCATGGACGCGAGCGCGGCGCGGGCGTCCCAGTCGAGTCCGCCGGCGTGGCAAAACGCCAGGTCCGCCGGCTCCAGGCTTGCCGGCAGCTGCGCCGTCATGCTGCCGAGCTTCATGGTGTTGCTGCGCGGCTCGAAAATCGCCAGGATGCGCTCGCCGCGCTTGCCCGCGCCGTCGAGCTGGCGCCGCAGGCCGTCGAGCGTGGTGCGGATGGCGGTCGGATGGTGGGCGAAATCGTCGTAGACGGTGATGTCGCCCGCGCTCCTTTGCACCACGCCGCGCACCTCCATGCGGCGCCTGACATTTTGAAAGCTCGCCAGCGCCTCGGCGGCCAGCGCGGGCGCGACGCCGACATGCTCGGCCGCGGCAATGGCGGCCAGGGCATTGAGCTGGTTGTGAACGCCGCCGACGCTCCAACGCACCCTGGCCACGGCGACACCGGCCTTGAGTACCTCGAAGTTGTCGGGCTCGCCTTGCGCAGTAAAGCCGCTGCCGTCCTGCTGCGCGCCGCCGAACAGCACCTGTTCGCTCCAGCAGCCTTGCGCCAGCACGCGCCGCAGGCTGTCTTCGCCGGCGTTGACGACGATGCGGCCTTCCGAGGGAACAGTGCGGATCAGGTGGTGAAACTGCCGCTCGATCGCCGCCAGGTCGTCGAAAATATCGGCATGGTCGAACTCGAGATTGTTCAAAATCGCCGTGCGCGGGCGGTAATGGACGAACTTGCTGCGCTTGTCGAAAAACGCCGTGTCGTATTCGTCAGCCTCGATCACGAATGCCCCCACGCTTGTCACTTCGCGTACTGCGCTGCCCCCGGGGGGGCCACTGCGCCTGCGGTCTGGCGAAGCCAGTCCCGCGGCCCCTGCTGGGTGGGAGGCACGTTGTCGTTCGGCGTGTCGGCTTTTGCCGAACTTTTCCCTAGCCTCGCTGAAACGCCGAAGTTCAGCGGCACGCCGCCGATGAGGAAGCCGGGTTGCAGGCCGGCGCAGTCGAGTATCCAGGCGAGCATCGCCGTGGTGGTCGTCTTGCCGTGGGTTCCGGCGACTGCGAGCACGTGGCGGCCCTGAAGTACGTGTTCGGCCAGCCACTGGGGCCCGCTGGTGTAAGGCTGACCGCTGTTCAAAATGGCCTCCATCAACGGATATTTCGCGCTGCCGTCGGCCAGGCGCGCCCGCGAAACCACATTGCCGACGACGAACATATCAGGCGCCAGCGCCATCTGGTCGGCGCCGTAGCCTTCGATCAGCTCGATGCCCAGGCCGCGCAGCTGGTCGCTCATCGGCGGATAGACGCCGGTGTCGCAGCCCGTGACTTGGTGCCCCGCCTCGCGCGCGAGCGCAGCCAGCCCGCCCATGAAAGTGCCGCAAATTCCCAGGATGTGTATGTGCATCGCCCGTATTTTAGGGAGGCGGTGCCGTGCGATCGATTTTTATAGTAAAAAATGCTATTTTCGCAGTATCCATGCGCAAAGATTGCTATTTTTTTAGTAGCAACCTGATCAGCTGTGAACTTTGGCGGCCGGTGCGTGCCTAACAGCGTCACAATCGCTTCCTCGCCTGTTTCCATGGACTTCGCTGATTCCCTAACTTGTGGCAGCCGGCCTGCCAGCTGCCTAACTGAATTGCACACCCTCAAATCCGAAATTGCCGCCACCGCCGCGGCGCTGATCGTCGAGGAAGGGCTGGAATACGGCCCGGCCAAGCGCCGCGCGCTCAAGCAACTGGCGCTCCCGGCGCGAACGGCGCTGCCCGACAACGAGGAGTTGGAAGACGCCGTGCGCGACTACATCGAGATTTTTTGCGCCGACACCCAGCCCGCCGAACTGGCGGCGCTGCGCGAGCTGGCGCTGGTCTGGATGGAGCGGCTTGGCCCCTTCAGGCCGTATCTCGCCGGTGCGGTCTGGCATGGCACGGCGACGCGGCTGTCTGATATCTACATCCAGCTGTTTTGCGACGATCCGAAATCGGCTGAAATCGCCTTGATCGAGCACAACGTCGATTACGAGCCGCGCACCGTGACCGGCTTTACCGGCGGCAGCGTCGAGGCGCTGTCGTTGCGCAGCTTGTGCAAGCCGCTCAATGAAACCGTCGGCGTCCACTTGATGGTCTATGACCATGACGACCTGCGCGGCGCCTTGCGCCCCGACGCCAGGGGCCGGACGCCGCGCGGCGACCTGGCCGCCGTGCAAAAATTGGTCTCCACGTCGATGAATGCGAAGGAGGGCGGGAAATGAATCGCAGAAACGTGTTGTACGCCAGTGTGGCGGCGCTGGCGGGCCTGGCCGGCGCCGGCGCCGCCTGGTGGAAATTCCAGCCGGGAAGCGTCAGTGCGAATCCTGCCGAAATCGCAAAAATCGCCGAATCGTTCTGGGCCATGAGTTTCGACACGCCCGATGGCAAGCCGTTTGCCATGAACAGCTTTCGCGGCAAGCTGCTGCTGGTCAATTTCTGGGCGACCTGGTGCCCGCCTTGCGTCGAGGAGCTTCCGCTGCTTGATTTCTTCTATCGGGAAAACAGGCAAAAAAATATCCAGATCGTCGGCCTGGCGGTCGATCAGCCGAGCGCTGTGCGAACCTGGCTCAAGACCCGGCCGCTCAATTTTCCAGTCGGCATGGCCGGATTGTCAGGAACCGACTTGAGCAAATGGCTGGGCAACACCTCGGGCGGCCTGCCTTTTTCGGCGGTTTTCGCGCCTTCCGGCGAGCTGCTGCATCGCAAGATCGGCAAGGTGCTGCCTGAGGATCTGGTGCTCTGGACGCACCTCACGTAAGCTCCGGCACGCGGCTGAAGTTAGCTATGTTTGCGATACCGAACAACGGGCATTTCAGCGCGGAACGACTTGATTGACGGCGGCGGCGTTCAGGTACACTCTGCCTTCCTTGGGAAATCGTCAAACGTTTCCCATGTAGTCAGCAAATGTTAGACGCTGTAAGGCGTAATAGAACAAAGTAAGCAAAAAAAGACGGCAGATCGCTCAACACGCCATTTTTCGCTTTGTTCAGGCCGTGCGCCCGCATGCCCCGCGCCAGCTTCCACCTTCGTTGGAAAAAAATCCATGGATCTGAGAAAACTCAAAACACTGATCGACCTCGTTTCCGAGTCCAACGTGTCCGAACTTGAAATCACCGAGGCCGAAGGCAAGGTGCGCATCGTCAAGGCCAGCGCGGTCCCGATGATGATGATGCAACCGCAAGCCGCCCCGGCCATGGCGGCCGCGCCGGCTTACGCCAGTCCTTCCGTCTTGGCGGAAGCCATCGAATCGCTACCCGCGGGCCATGCGGTGAAGTCGCCCATGGTCGGCACTTTTTATCGCTCGTCCAGCCCCGGCGCCGCTCCTTTTGTCGAAGTCGGGAGCTCCATCAAGGAGGGCGACACGATCTGCATCATCGAGGCGATGAAAATACTCAATGAGATCGAATGCGACAGATCGGGCACCGTCACCGCGATTCTGTCCGAGAACGGCCAGGCCGTGGAGTACGGGCAGCCTCTTTTCACCATCGAGTAAGCAGCCGCCCGTTGCCGCATTTCGCCATCGCGGCCATCGCGGCCATCGCGGTAATAGGCCGGCCCGCATCGGCCAGACCAGGTACTTCGACGCATGTTTAAAAAAATACTGATCGCCAATCGCGGAGAAATTGCCCTGCGCATCCAGCGCGCCTGTCGGGAGCTCGGCGTGAAGGCGGTGATGGTCTATTCCGAAGCCGACCGCGAGGCCAAATACATCAAGCTGGCCGACGAAGCCGTGTGCATCGGGCCGGCGCCGTCGGCCCAAAGCTATTTGAACATGCCGGCGATCATTTCGGCCGCCGAAGTGACCGACGCCGAAGCCATCCATCCCGGCTACGGCTTTCTGAGCGAGAACGCCGATTTTGCCGAGCGGGTCGAAAAAAGCGGCTTCAAGTTCATCGGCCCGACGCCCGAGTCGATTCGCCTGATGGGCGACAAGGTGTCGGCCAAACAGAACATGGTCAAAGCCGGCGTGCCGTGCGTTCCCGGCTCCGAGGGCGCCTTGCCGGCCGATGCGGCCGTCATCAAGCGCATTGCCAAGCAGATCGGCTACCCGGTCATCATCAAGGCCGCCGGCGGCGGCGGCGGGCGCGGCATGCGCGTGGTGCATACCGAGGCGGCGCTGCTCAACGCGGTGCAGATGACCAAGGCCGAAGCCGGCGCGGCGTTCGGCAACCCGGAGGTTTATATGGAGAAGTTCCTGCAGAACCCCCGGCATATCGAGATTCAGATCTTGGCCGACCAGCACAGGAACGCGGTCTGGCTCGGCGAGCGCGACTGCTCGATGCAGCGCCGCCATCAGAAGGTGATAGAAGAAGGCCCCGCGCCCGGCATACCGCGCAAGCTGATCGAGCGCATCGGCATGCGCTGCGTGACGGCGGTGAAGAAGTTCGGCTACCGCGGCGCGGGAACGTTCGAGTTTCTCTATGAAGACGGCGAGTTTTATTTCATCGAGATGAATACCCGCGTGCAGGTCGAGCATCCGGTGACGGAATGGATCACCGGGGTGGATATCGTCAGGACGCAGATCATGGTGGCCGCCGGCGAGCGGCTGCCCTTCACCCAGCGCGACATCCAGATCAAGGGCCATGCGATCGAATGCCGGATCAACGCCGAGGACGCGTACAAATTCACGCCCTCGCCGGGACGCATCACGGCCTGGCATGCGCCGGGCGGCCCGGGCGTTCGGGTCGACTCGCACATCTACGCCAATTATTTCGTTCCGCCCAATTACGACTCGATGATCGGCAAGATCATCGTGCACGCCGACACGCGCCAGCAGGCGCTGGCGCGGATGAGCGCGGCGCTTGGCGAAACCGTCGTCGAGGGCATCAGCACCAACATTGCGCTGCACCGGGAACTCATGGTCGACGCCAAGTTCATGAACGGCGGCACCAACATCCATTACCTTGAAGAGTGGCTGTCCCAGCGAAGCCGGTGATGGCCCCCACGGTCGCTCACTTCGTGTGCTCCCTGCCCCCCGAGGGGGCCGCTGCGCCTTGCGGCCCGGCAAAGCCGGTTCCGCGGCCCATGCTTGCACGGATGGGGCGCGGCGTAGCTTTTGGGCTGAGCTCATGTTTGAACTGATCCTGCTGGCGCCTGTGGACGAGGTCGAAACCCTTAGCGATGCGCTTGCTGCGCTGGATGCGCTCAGTGTGTCGGTTGAGGATGCCGACGCGCATACCGACGCCGAGCAGGCGCTGTTCGGCGAGCCCGGCATGCCGCCGCCCAAAGCCGGCTGGGAACGCTCGCGTGTGGTGTCGCTGTTTGCGACCGAAGCGTTGGCCGAAGACGCCGCGGCGGTGCTGTCCGCACAGGATTTTTTTGCCGGCTGCCAGTGGGTCGCGATTCAGCCTGTGCCGGACCAGGATTGGGTCCGCCTCACGCAATCCCAGTTCACGCCGGTCGAGATCACGCCCGAATTCTGGATCGTGCCGACCTGGCATGAGCCGCCGCCGCAAGCGAAGGAGGTAATTCGGCTCGACCCGGGGCTGGCCTTCGGCACCGGAACGCATCCCACGACGCGCATGTGCCTGCGCTGGATCGCCGGCCAGGCTGCCGCGGGAAAATCGCTCGGCCGGGTCCTTGACTACGGCTGCGGCTCGGGCATTCTGGCGATCGGCGCCGCCAAGTTCGGCGCGGTGGAAATCGATGCGGTCGATATCGACGAGGCGGCGGTGGAATCGACCCGCGCCAATGCCCGAGCCAACCAGGTGACGCTGCAAGCCGGCTTGCCCGACAAGGCGCATGGCCGCTACCGGACCGTGCTTGCCAATATCCTGGCAACGCCCTTGCGCGTGCTGGCGCCGCTGCTGTGCGCGCATGTCGAAAAGGGCGGCCAGCTGGTGCTTGCGGGCATTCTGGAGCGCCAGGCCGATGAATTGAAGGCGGCTTATCTGACTTATTGCCGGCTTGAAGTCCATGACGCGCAGGAGGGTTGGGTCCTGATGACGGCGCAGCCATGAAAATTTTGGAAATTGCA
Organism: uncultured Polaromonas sp.; assembly: GCA_964236835.1. Classification (GTDB taxonomy): domain Bacteria; phylum Pseudomonadota; class Gammaproteobacteria; order Burkholderiales; family Burkholderiaceae_C; genus Polaromonas. The sequence goes on along the minus strand of CAXSGT010000085.1, from coordinate 5,496 downwards.
CTGAGCAGATGAGCCAGACCACCCGCTGCCCCGCTTGCGAAACGACGTTCAAGGTCGTCGCCGATCAGCTCAAAATCGCGCACGGCTGGGTGCGCTGCGGTCAGTGCGGTGAGGTGTTCGATGCGTCGGTGCAGCATGTGCCTGACGAGACTGTCCTGCCGGCGCTTGGGCCGACGCCGCTGCGCGATGGTGTGGAAAACGCCGAAGCTGTGCCGGTTTCTCCCGATGACCTTGTCGCGGCTGCATCGCCCGCCGTGGAAGCGCCGCCGCAGGATGCGCTGGCTGTGAGCGCGCTGTTGCGGCACCCGACGCTGGAAACGCTGGAGCCCGCACCGGCAGAGCCCTGCGCTGTCAGCGAAGTTTCCTTTGTGCATGACGCCCGGCGCAAGGAATTTTGGAAAACGCCGCTGCTTCGCGCAGCGCTGGGTCTGCTTTCCTTGTTGTTGCTTTCGGCATTGGCGCTGCAGTGGATGGCGCATGAAAAAGACGCGCTGGCTGCTTTGCATCCTCGGCTGGTTCCGCTGCTGGAAGCGCTTTGCAGGCCGATGGATTGCGAAATTCGGCCGTTGCGGCGTATCGGGTCGCTGGCGATCGACAGTTCGAGTTTCAGCAAGACCGGACCTGACAGCTATCGCCTCAACTTCGTCCTCAAAAATAACGACGCCACGGCGCTTGAAATACCCGCTGTGGAAATAACGCTGACCGATAACCGGGATCAGGCGCTGATTCGCCGGATCATCGCACCGCGCCAGTTCGGCGCCGTCGCCTCTACCCTGGGGGCGCATCTGGAACTGTCCGGCGCCGTGTCCTTGCAGGTTGCAGGTGAAAGCGCTCGTGGCGCTTCACCAGCGCAAGCCGCTCCTTTGCCGGTGGCCGGCTACCGCATCGTGGCTTTTTATCCTTGAAGAACGAATCGAGAAAAATACAATGTCTGCTGTAATTTGCGGCTCGCTGGCCTTTGACACCATCATGAGCTTCGAGGGCCGGTTTTCCGAGCAAATCCTGCCCGACCAGCTGCACATCCTGAACGTGTCGTTTCTGGTTCCCGCCCTGCGGCGCGAATATGGCGGCTGCGCCGGCAATATCGCCTACGGCCTCAGGCAGCTCGGCGGCACGCCCCTGCCGATGGCGACCCTGGGCAGCGACGGCGCCGACTACCTGGCGCGCATGAAGGCGCAAGGCATCAGCACCGAGTTTGTTCGCGAAATCGCGGACGTGTACACCGCCCAGGCGATGATCATGACCGACCGCGACAACAACCAGATCAACGCTTTTCATCCCGGCGCGATGATGCGGGCGCACCTGAGCCGCATCGAGCCGCGCGCCGACATCAAGCTCGGCATGATCTCGCCCGACGGGCGCGACGCCATGCTCGAGCATGCCGAGCAGTTCGGCGTGGCCGGCATCCCTTTTGTGTTCGATCCGGGCCAGGGCCTGCCGATGTTCGACGGCGCCGAGCTGGCGCATTTCGTCGAGCTGGCCAGCTGGGTGGCGGTCAACGATTACGAAGCGCGCATGTTGTGCGAGCGCACCGGCCTGTCATGCGCCGAGATTTCCCGGCGCGTGCGCGGCTTGGTGGTGACCCTGGGTGCCGAAGGCTGCGAAGCCTGGGTCGATGGCCGCAGAACCTCTTTGCCGCCGGTCCAGGCGGACGCTGTGGTCGATCCGACAGGTTGCGGCGACGCGTTTCGCGCCGCCTTGCTTTTCGGGCTCGAACAGGGCTGGCCGCTGGCGCGCTGCGCCGCCTTGGGCAACCGGATGGGCGCGCATAAGATCGCCAGCCGAGGCGGGCAGAATTACACGCTGGATTCGGCAAAAATCAGCGCATAGCGCAATGCCCGCTTGCATAAACAGCTATTTAAATAATAGCAAATGACCGCGGAAGCTATTAAAAAAGCCCGATATCGAACGATACCGGGCTTTGCGCGCCAAGGGGTGCAAGGCTAGGGCTTGCTGCCTTTTGGGAAAGGCCACGACGCCTGCGGGTTCAGTGTGGTTTGCGCGGCACCGGTGGACGCCGCGGAAGGAGCGCCGCCGGCCGATTTTTTCTCGCTTTTTTTCGCGGCGGGCCTTTTCGCTGAGTTTGCGGCGCCGCTTGTGTTTGCTTGCGCTTTTTTCGCGGCTGGCTTGGCAGCCGCGCTTTGAGCCGGCGCCGCTTTGGCCGCTACCTTCTTGGCCGCCGGCTTTGCGGTGGCGGTTTTTGCGGCGCCCGCTTTTTTGGCTGGCGCTTTGGCTGCGGCGGCTTTGGTTGCGGGCGCTTTGGTCGCCGCCGCTTTTTTGGCCGGGGTTTTCGTGGCGGCGGCTGATTTAGCGGCTGGCTGTTTTTTCGCGGCTGGGGTTTTAGCCGCTGCCGATGCGGCGGGCGCTTTGCCAGCCGTTGCCTTGCCAGCCGGCGCTTTTGTTGCCGCCGCTTTAGCGGGAGCGGCTTTTGGGGCCGCCGTTTTTTTCGCAGTTGCCATGGTGTTTTCCTCGATCAGGTTGCAAAAAGCACTTCACGCGGAAATGCGCGAAGCGATTCGCGGCGTTGGGCCTTCGACAGGTCGGGCCCAGCGCCGCGAATGCGGAGGCAACATCCCATGGACACGCTTGGGTGACGGCACGGAGTATTGCGAATTAAAAAAATCATGGTGGTGGTGGCGGCTTGTGCTTTTTGCCGGTCGTTCGCCGTCAGTCCCAGGACAGGGCGCCGCCGGACTGGTACTCGATGACACGGGTTTCAAAAAAGTTGCGTTCCTTTTTCAGGTCGATCATCTCGCTCATCCACGGGAAGGGATTCTCTTCATTGGGGAAAAGCGTTTCCAGCCCAATCTGTGTGGCGCGGCGATTGGCGATGTAGCGCAAATAGCCTTTGAACATCGAGGCGTTCAGGCCGAGCACGCCGCGCGGCATGGTGTCCTCGGCGTAGCGGTATTCGAGCTCGACGGCCTTCATGAACAGCGCGTTGATCTCGGCCTTGAATTCCACGGTCCAGAGCTGCGGATTTTCCAGCTTCAGTTGGTTGATCAGGTCGATGCCGAAGTTGCAGTGCATCGACTCGTCGCGCAGGATGTACTGGTACTGTTCGGCGGCGCCGGTCATCTTGTTTTGCCGGCCCAGCGCGAGGATTTGCGTGAAGCCGACGTAGAAGAACAGGCCCTCCATCAGGCAGGCGAAAACGATCAGCGACTTCAGCAGCGTCTGGTCGGCATCCAGCGTGCCGGTCTTGAAGCCGGGGTCTGAGATCGCCTCGATGAACGGGATCAGGAACTGGTCCTTGTCCCGGATCGACGGCACTTCGTTGTAGGCGTTGAAGATCTCCCCCTCGTCGAGGCCGAGCGACTCGGTGATGTACTGGTAGGCATGGGTATGGATCGCTTCCTCGAACGCCTGACGCAGCAAAAACTGGCGGCATTCGGGCGCGGTGATGTGGCGGTAGGTGCCCAGCACAATGTTGTTCGCGGCGAGCGAGTCGGCGGTGACAAAAAAGCCCAGGTTGCGCATCACCAGGCGGCGCTCGTCGTCGGACAGGCCGTTCGGGTCTTTCCACAGCGCGATGTCGCGCGTCATGTTCACTTCCTGCGGCATCCAGTGGTTGGCGCACGACGCAAGGTATTTTTCCCAGGCCCATTTGTACTTGAACGGCACCAGCTGGTTGACGTCGGTCCGGCCGTTGATGATGCGTTTGTCGGAGGCCTTGACGCGCGTGCTTTGTGCGGGCGCCGGGACCTCGGCACGCGTAGCGGCAGGAGCCGTAAAAGACGGCGGAAGACCCGCTGAGCGGCTGAACGACAGGTCGCCGGGGGAAGGGGTTTGCAACGTTGGTTTGACTTCTTCGTCCCAGGTCAACATAGGAAATTCCAATTCTTCGGGATTATGAAAGCAGCGCTGAAAAATGAAAAGCGTTCATTCGCATCGCGGCGGCTTTGTTGTTCGATGGCATCGGCTTTTTGCATCGACGTGGCGGCCCTTTTTTTATTGGCAGGCCTCGCAGCCTGGATCGTCGATGGCGCAAAACTTGATGTCGGTCGCGGGCGCAGCGTTCAATTGCGCCTGCGCCGCCGCAGCGGCTTTTTCGAGCGCGCCCATGCCCATCGACAGCGCTTGCGGACCTGACGACACGGCGTTCATCTTGCCCGCCTTGACGGTCGATTTTTCGGCATGCGTGGCGCTTTGCGTGCGCAGGTAATAAGTGGTTTTCAGGCCGCGCAGCCAGGCCAGCTTGTAGGTCTCGTCGAGCTTCTTGCCCGACGCGCCGGCCATGTAGATGTTGAGCGACTGCGCCTGGTCGATCCACTTCTGGCGCCGCGCGCCGGCTTCGACCAGCCACGACGTTTCGACCTCAAAAGCGGTGGCGTACAGCGCCTTGATGTCGTTCGGCACGCGGTCGATGGGACGCAGCGAGCCGTCGAAGTGTTTCAGATCGACCACCATCACGTCGTCCCACAGGCCCAGGCGCTTCAAGTCGCGAACCAGGTAGTGGTTGATGACGGTGAATTCGCCCGACAAATTGGACTTCACCGACAGGTTGCCGAAGCACGGCTCGATGCAGGCATCGACGCCGATGATGTTGGAAATGGTTGCCGTCGGCGCGATGGCGACGCAGTTCGAATTGCGCATGCCGTCAGTGGCGATCTTGGCGCGCAGCGCGTCCCAGTCGAGCGTCGCTGAGCGATCGACTTCGACATAGCCGCCGCGCGCTTCGAGCAGCAGGTCGAGCGTGTCGAGCGGCAGGATTCCCTGGTCCCAGAGCGAGCCCTCGTAGCTGGCGTAGCGGCCACGCTCGCGGGCCAGCTCGGTCGAAGCCCAGTAGGCGTGGTAGCAGACCGCTTCCATCGACGTGTCGGCGAATTCGACCGCAGCCTGCGACGCGTACGGCAGGCGCAGCTCGTACAGGCAGTCCTGAAAGCCCATCAGGCCCAGGCCGACCGGGCGATGCCGCATATTCGAGTCGCGCGCCTTGTGCACCGCGTAGTAGTTGATGTCGATCACGTTGTCGAGCATTCGCATCGCCGTGGTGATGGTTTTTTTCAGCTTGTCGTGGTCGAGCGCGCCGTTCTTCAGATGCTGCACCAGGTTGACCGACCCCAGATTGCAGACGGCCGTTTCGGTCGCGCTGGTGTTGAGCGTGATCTCCGTGCACAAGTTGGACGAATGCACGACGCCGGCGTGCTGCTGCGGTGAGCGGATGTTGCAGGCGTCCTTGAAAGTGATCCAGGGGTGGCCGGTCTCGAACAGCATCGACAGCATCTTGCGCCACATGTCGCTCGCCTGCAGCGTGCGCGACGGCTTGAGTTCGCCGCGCGCGGCGCGCGCCTCATAGACGTTGTAGGCGGTCTCGAAATCCTTGCCGAACTTGTCGTGCAGGTCGGGCGTGTCCGACGGCGAAAACAGCGTCCAGCTGCCCTTTTCCATAACGCGCCGCATGAACAGGTCGGGAATCCAGTTCGACGTGTTCATGTCGTGCGTGCGGCGCCGGTCGTCGCCGGTGTTCTTGCGCAGCTCCAGGAACTCCTCGAT
>CAXSGT010000084.1:0-13106 GCA_964236835.1 uncultured Polaromonas sp. | reverse complement strand
CCTTGAACTCGGCCATCCGGTCCTTGTGCGGCATCGCCGCCACGAGCAGGTCGCCGTCGGCGGCGGGAAAGGTGTAGGCCATGTCGGGATCCTCGAACCACACCCGCAGACGCAGCTGGTCGGCAGCGCCCATCGGCAGGTTACTCGATGGCACTTTGACCTGCACCGACGCCAGCCAGCGCAGCGCCTCGCCGGGCGTGACCCACAATTGCTGCAGACATTGCTGCCGGGTAAATCGCAAGGCGTGCTGAAACAAGGCCTCGTTCGTCAGCTGGCGACCGAGAAAGCTTGTCGCCGAATGGTTTTGCGTGGCCGCCTGCAGCGTCTGCACAGCGCCCACGCCGTCCTGCAAACTCAGGTGGGCCGACAGGTCAATCACCGGCGGCGGATGGTCGCCGGCCCGGAAAGCCACCGGCAACTGGCCAAACGCCGCGTCGCGCGCCGCGTCATGCACCGGTATTTGCAGCCCCAGCGCGTCAATGCCGTCCCGCACTTTCACCGGCACCACCATGCTCTGCGCCGGCATGCCTTCACGGCTGAGCGTTTCAAGCCAGGTCTGCACGTACTCGGCCTTGACGCCAAACACATACAAGGTCTCGCCCAGTTCGATGCCCTCCGGGTGCGGTCCCAGGGTTGGCACAAAACCGGCGCGCTTTAGCCTGCCGCCCACGCCCGTCAGCCGAACGCCACGGCCGAACAGCTGAATCACCTGCGTGCCCGCATTGCGGCCAATTTGCAGCAAACCGAGCGTGCTGACGCGAAAGCTCGACCAGCCTTCGATGAACTTGCGCGAGCCGAGCAGAAACTTCACGTCGGGCAGGTCGTCCAGCCGGGCGAACAGCGAACCCGTCAGCGGGTCGGCGTCTTCCACCGTCACGCCGGCGGCGCGCAAGGCGTCGGCCAGCTTAGGCGCATCGCCGACGTAGGCGGTGCCGAACCAGCGGTCCGCCTCGGCGCCCGGCAGGCGAATCCCCAGCTCATCCTTTGACAGCGCACGCACCGCCAGCCGGCCCTGCCCGCCGAAGAGGTCTGTGCACATTTGCGCGTGCAAAGTTTGTGCGCCCAGCGCGCGCTCGCTTTGCAAGTCCAGCTGCGCGGCAAACAGCGCCTGTTGCAGCGGGCTGGCCGCGTCCAGCACCTGCGCCAGCAATCCGGTGGCCAAAGGGGCGTCTGCCGCAAAGCGCGCCAGAAACGTCAGCACCTGCACCACGTCCTGGCTTTTGCCAGTCACGCTTTGGCCCACGAACACCGCCAGCGGCGGACTCAGCCGGTAGCGCCGGGCGCGCGCCGCGTCCGCCTTGAAGTAACCCACCTGCCGCCAGAACGCCACCAGCGCCGCGGCCAGCACCACATCTTGCGCATGGCTGTCGCGCGTGACCAAGCTGCGCGGACTTTTGCCGAAACCATCGTCATGAAAGCGCCGGTAGCCGTAGTCGAACACCGTGCAGCGCGCGTAGTCGTTGAAGAAAAACGCGTCGCCGTCGGCAATCTGGGCAAATGTGGCCGAGTACTCGAACTCGAAGCCCGGCACGCCTTCGACCGGAAACCGCGCATGCGTGCCCGCCAGCGCCTGCCTGCGCGCGCGAAAAGCCGACTCGTCGCCCGAGTTGCTTTTGCCGCCCTTGTGACCCTCATCGACCAGCAGCAAATTGGGGCCGGAATACTGGGAGGTGCAAATCGACACGCCCTCTTTGATGCGGATGCGGCCCTCGGCGTTTTCAGGCAGATACAGCTTGGTGAGTTCCGTCACCTCCAGCGTGCGCCCCAGCGTGATGTCGTCCAGGCCGCTCAGGGCCAGCTCGTTCCTGTGCTGGCTTGAGAGAGTTTCATTCGGCGTCAGCAGCAGTACGCGCTGTGGCGCCTGGCCCAAAATGCCTTTCGCATGGCGCAAGAACTGCAGGGTGTTGAGGTGCAGCATCAAGGTTTTGCCGCTGCCCGTCGCCATCCACAGCGCCAGGCGGTTGAGTTCGGTGGCCTCGACTTGTGGCAGGAAGGCAAAGTGGGCCTCGCGCAATGCGTTCAGGCTGCTGGCCAGGGCCGCGCGCCCGCCAGGTGCGGCGAGTTTGACCAGATAAAACTCTACAAAAAGCGCCGCCAGCCACTGGAAGTGCGTCAATGTGAAGCGCTCGCCCGTGGCGGCTTCGCGCGCCCCAGCGATGCCTTCCCAGTCAGCCATGAAAGCACGTTCGGCGCTGGCAAGCAGGTCGGGGCTGGCACGCACGCCGCTGCGCGACAGCAAAGCCGCCAGCCGCGGCGAAGCGCCCGGCGCGCCTGAATCGGGAGCGTCTTTCACCCGCTCCAGCAGTTCGCTGTAGCGCTCTCCCAGTTCGTCAGCCAGCCAGCGCACCAGCAGCAGGCTGCGGTCGAAGCGCTGACCGTGACGGATGCTGGCCACGGAAGACTTAGCCATGATTCACCTTACTTGTATAGGGTGTTAGGGTTTGCCGGGCAGCAAAATTAGCCGCGGGATAATAAAATATGTATTCCAGCCAAGAGTGAGTTTGGGTCACCGAGCTCCTGCCGATTGCGGCCTTGGTTGGTTTTTTTATGGGCGTTAGAGTGTTCAAGGGAAGACCTTTGAAGCCGCGACCGCTGGACCAATCAATTCGAGAAATGCCAAATCAGCGTTTTCGGCTGGTTTGCCGTTCATTGCGCACCAATTCTTGAAGCCAACATTGCTTGCCCCTTCGCCTATCCAGGCAGGCAGTAAGCGTTTGCGCGTCGAGTAGCCCCGGTTTAAAAAGTACGCCACCACATCGGCTAGCTGAATCAGCGGGTTATTGAACGACCTGACGAAATGCACCGAGTCAATCACTCGCTCAACAGGCTTGAGCTTGAAACCAAAATCCACAAAACTGTTTTTGTAGCGGTTCAAGTCGTCAATCAGCCGCTGCTCAAGCTCGTCAAATTCGTCCGCAATCAGCAGCCCCAGCACGATTGGCTCGCCAGCAATGTCCTGGCTGCGAAGCCACTGCTCGACCCGCTCCACCACCAGTAAAAAGCAAAGTTGTTGCGGGTGTAGTTTTGCCGCCGATCTTGCCTTGTCCACGGCAGCCCAGATGACGCGAATATCATGCTTTTTCAGCAAACCCAGCAATTCTGTGACCAGCGCTATGCGCTTCGCTGTAGGCAACCCCGTGAAATAGCGGCCTTTGCCAGAGCGCAGGCCATGCCCTTTGAACTCAAAGTCAGTGTTGTTGGCCACTGCGCCCAGCGCGGTCAGCGCGATGGTTTGAATTTCGCGTTCCACCGCCCGGACTTTCTGCTCGTCAATACAAATGGCCGCAAGGTAGTGCAAAGGCTGATCTGCGTTTTTATCAGTTCCGGTATGGCCAGATTCGTCCATGTAAATCAGCTTCACCGCGCCCGTTCCATCATCCGTTCGGCCAGCAGACTGTCGATGCTGGTGGCGCGTAGGCCGACGGGCCAGAAGCCGGCGCGGTTATGAAACACGTCGGCGTAGTCGGCAAGAGACCGCTTGAATTCCGCCTGTACCGCCTGCACCAGCCAGTCGTATTCGGCTTGGGCCGCCGCTTCGCCGCGCTCGTCATCGACCGTGCGAAGCCACAGCAGCACGGGTTTTGGGTTCGGCCTGTCGCGCGCAAGATCGCTGGCCAGAACCGCCTCCATCAGCTGGTGGCGCCGGCCTTGCGGGTCGGTCAGCTCGTGCTGCTTTTTCGGCGCCAGACCCAGCAGCAGGCGGGCGGTTTCAAGCAGGTCCACGATGACCCGCCGCTCGCCCATGGGCTCATGGAGCGTGAGCTGGTAGTCGAAGGGCGTGGCGAGGGTCTGGGTGGACAGGCGCACCGGTGCATCAGCGCTGTCGTCCATCAGCCAATAGCGCAGCAGGTGCGCCTGCTCGTCATTTGCTATTAAATCCATAGCTAACTGTGTAGATGGGAAAAGCGCGGAAGCCGGATTTGACCCGAAATCCAGCGCGTTCAGGCTGTCCTCGTAACGCTCCAGCCGCAGCACGCGCACCAGCGGCAGCGTGCGGCGGCTCCAGTGCCCGGCGTCACCGGCGTCGTCGTGCTGCACGGTTTCTTTCGGCGAGCCGTCTTTCCATTCGGGCGAGGTCATCACCTTGGCGATGCGCGGCAGCGTCACGGTGTCGAAATACTCGCCTTGTTCGACCAGCAGGAACTTGCGCGCGCCGCCGTCCTCGCGGTTGAGGTTGATGACGGCATGGCCGGTGGTGCCTGATCCCGCAAAAAAATCAAGAATTGCAGAATTATGTTCAGTCGTAAACGGCAGAACACGCTCAAGAAGTTTAGATGGTTTGGGATTTCTAAAGATATCGCGGGAGCCAAACAGTCGATCCAGATCGTTCGAACCTTTTCGTGCATCTATTTGAATGACACTTCTCAGCGGAAATCGCACCTCTCGCAAATACACTTTGAGCTCAGGAATCTTTGTTTCGTCTTCACCAAAAATCAGGCGTTCACTTTCAAGAAACTCTCTCATCGTTTCTTCAGAAAAACGCCATCCCCAATAAGGCATCGCGCACGCCTTCTTCGTAGCAGGATGGAGTACCACATGTTTGTAGCCGTGCTTACCGGGGTTCTCCATATTTCTTCTTGCCGCATATGGCCCATACGCGTCAAGTCGGCGATATCTATATAAATCCCCTAGTTTTTCTCTATTTTCGTCAGTGAAGGCTTCGAAAAGCGTCACTCTTTCTTCGACAGAGTTGGTCTGATTGCAAATGGCGTCATACGCGGACAACATGAAGTCCTTAATGTCACTGTTTTGTACGCTCCATCGATCCTCTAGGTCGGTGATGGATTTTGAATAACACAGGACGTACTCGTGCTCAATCGCAATTCGGGTTGGATTGTTGTCGGTGGCGCCCTTCCATACAAGGTTTCCGACCCGCCCCTCAATCCCAAAGTGAGAATCGCAAATAAACATGAGTCCACTGCGCTCCGCGTCATCGATGCTTGCAAGTAACACGCCTGTCGCACCGAGCAAGCGTTGGCTTGCCCAAATGCGACTGTCGAGCATGGTTTGCCACGTGGAATGCTTATATCCGTCCTTGTAGAGAAATCCGTCTTTGCCGGTGTTGTACGGCGGATCAATGTAAATGCACTTCACCCGCTCGCGGTATGCGGGCTCCAGCGTGCGCAGCGCCGCGTAGTTGTCGGCGTGAATCAGCTCGCCTCCGAGTGCGCCTTCGATATCGTCAAAGCAGGCCAGCACACGCGCCTTGAAGTCGGCGCTGAAATGCCGTGTGTGCAGCGGCAGGTGGGGATACGCCGCCAGCAGTTTTTTGCCGTCGGGTTTCCTGGTCTTGCCGGTGGTTTTTTGTCCGACCCAGCCCGCCCACTCCTCGGCCTGTGCAAGATTGCCTGCGGCCTCAGCCACCAGCTTTTGGCCCGCTTCACCGCCCTCGCGCAACAGCCAGCTGCACTGCGCCAGGTAGTCGGCCTGCAGCACGAACTTGCGCTTTTCAAACAGCGTCGCCTGAAAGCGCTCGATCTGGTCCAGAAAGGTGATTAGATCCAGAGCGATCTGGCGCACCAGGTTGAACTTGGCGCGAATGCGCGGCAGTTCGGCATCGGCCGCGTCCCACACCTGAACGAATTCGTGCTTGAGGTACACGTCGAGCTCGCCGCGCAGGAAGTCGCCCAACTGCGGATGAACAAAAAAGTCGCTGGTGTTTTTGCGAACAAAGCGCCGGGCATTGCTGGCCAGCAAAACCGGATCCAGCGTTTGAGGCGGCTTGGCGACGCTGAAATCGCTGCCCGCTAGCCAGGCGTTGAGCACGCGTTCCTGCAGGCTGGCGCCCTCGGCCGCCGGTGCGCTGTCGTCGCCATCACCATCAATTTCCAGTAAAACATCGTCTTCACGCCCGTCCTTATTTCCTGGTGCGCTCTTGTTTTTATAGCGTTTGCTTTCCGCGTCAGTGGCGGCGCGCCATGCCCAGGCCAGCTCAAAGCCGCCGTCCACCGCGTGCATGCGGGCTGGAAAGAAGTACTTGGCGCTGCCCTTGGCGTTGTCTTTTTCGACTTCCGCGCGTTCCAGGACGAAACGCACCTCTTGCGCACCGTCCTTGTAGGCATAGCGGGCGAAAAGTTCGCCGCTTTTGACGTAATGGCTGCCCTTGGTGGCCCAGTGAAAGTGGGTGTCCTGTCCGTTGTAGGGCACCGCGTAGGCGGCGCTGCCGCCGCGCCGGGCGCGCGGAATGAAGTCGCCGTCGTCCCAGTAGCGGGCAAAAAAGGTGTGCAGGTGGTAGTAGCAATTCTCGGCTTCGGTGCCGGCCAGCTCGCGCCCGCTGCTTTGCGCCAACGCGTCGGTCCAGGCGGCAATGCGGCCAGGGAGCGTGCCGTCGAGGTAGGTCAGCACCTGCGTCCGGCGGTAGTTCAGGATGCGGTAAATGCCGAAATCGAGTTCGGCCAAGTCGAGTTTGAGAATGCCTTGTTTGAGCAGATTTAAAAAGCGGTCTTGCGCGGAAGGGCCTTGCGAGGCGTGAATGTTGACCATGCGGGATTGTCGGTTAGGTGTCGGGTGTCTCGGGTGTCAGGCGTCAGCCCAGGCTGGCCAGATGCGCCTGCGCCGCCCGGCCAAGCTTTTCATCGAAGGTGGCCAGCGGCGCTTTGAGCTCGGCTGCCAGCCACAGGTAAGCCGCGTCGTAGCTGGAGAGCTGGTAGCGAAGCGCCAGGCCGAACTGGGCGGCCAGGTCGGTTTCGCGCAGTTCGATCTGGTACTGGTCGTAGTCCCGCAGCGTCGCCGCGATCGACTCGGGCGACCATTGCTGGCGCTGTTTTTTCAGCGTGACGCTGATCACCTCGTGGTCCAGCAGGTAGGGCGCATACAGGGTTTTGCCGGAAAGGCGGGCAACGGCTTCGGCGCGCCAGGGCTCATCGAACAGGATGCCGCAAATCGCACTGCAATCGACCACCATGGGCGGGCGCACGAGATACGCCGCCGGCGGCTGGGCGACATACAGGGTGCGCAGCGCGGCGTTCATCGGCTGTCCCGGTCTTGCCGGATGAGCTCCGCCGACAGCGGGCCTTGGGTGAATGGCTCCGGGAAGCGCTCCAGATGTTCGGCGTGGATTTGCTCGATCGTCTTGCTGCCGCGCCGGGTCACGGGCCGCCCCAGCCGGTCAAGCCCAGCCAGCGCCGGCCCGGCCGGGTTGCCCGCCTCTGCCGACGGCGTGCTCACCGCACTCTCGACAAGACTCATCAACTCGCCTTGCAGCGAGCGATGGTTGCGTAGCGCGCGTTGCCGCAGAGTCTCAGCCCAGTGCTCGGGAACGTCTTTGATGGAAAGATTGACCACAATGGCTCCAAAACGGATATTGGACGCATTATGGAGTTAAGCGTTTCCTGGGCCGCGCCGCATTTCGGCGGTGGTCTCCGGCAGCACGTCGAACCAGGCGCGAAAGGCGCGGCTAGTACAGCCCGCGCACCCGAGCTTGCAGCCGCGCCAGCCCGAACAGCGCATCGGTAAAAGGCGTCGCCACGCCGGTGAGCCTGCCGAGTTCGCGCACCGCGCCGACCAGCGCGTCGAGCTCGACCGCCTTGCCGGCCTCGACATCCTGCAGCATCGAGGTCTTGAAGGCGCCGAGCTCGCGCGTCACCCGGTGCCGGTCTTCAGGCTGCTGCTCGATCATGATGCCGATGCGCGCGCCGATCGCCTTCGCTTCGAGCATCACGCTGGAGATAAAGCCGCGCACCAGCTCGTCGTTCATGATGCGGTCGGTCGTCGCGCCGGTCAGCGCGCTGACCGGGTTGACGGTCATGTTGCCCCAAAGCTTGTACCAGATGTCTTTTTGGATTTGAGCGGAAATTTCGGTTTCGAAGCCGGCTTTTTCCAGCAGGCCCGCCAGCACTCGCAAGCGGTCGGTCTGGCCCCCCGCCGGCTCGCCGATGATCAGCTTGTTGCCGAAATGGTGCTCGACCAGTCCAGGCTCGGCGACCGAGCAGTTGGCGTGCACGACGCAGCCGATGATGTGCCGGGCCGGCAGCGCATCGGCCAGCGCGCCATCGGGATCGACCGAGCTCAGCCGCGTGCCGGCGAGCGCGCCGCCAAAGCCCTGCAAAAACCACCAGGGAACGCCGTTCATGGCGGTCAGCACGACGGTCGCCGGCCCCAGCAGCGGCGCGATGTGCCGCGCCACGCCGGGCAGCGACGGCGCCTTGACGGCCAGCACGACCAGGTCCTGCACGCTGAGATCGACCGGCCGCGCGCTGGCGGCAACAGCGTGCGACGTGACCTGTCCGCCCCGCTTCAGGCGCAGGCCGTGCAGCCGCAGCGCGTCGAGCGTTGCGCCGCGCGCGACCACGCTGACGCTAGAGCCCGCGCGCGCCAGGCCGCTGCCGATCCAGCCGCCGATGGCGCCGGCGCCGTAGATGCAAACTTTCATCCATCAATCCCGAAATTAAGCATAAAAAATGCCGATTGCGCAAGCCAGTATTAGGTTTAAAGCTATTAAATTTATAGCAATAAGTAATATGAGCCGTTCTCTATATCCCCGCCCCCGTCAGTGCAAGCACCGGCCGCGGAACCGGCCAAGCCGGGCCGCAGGCGGGGCAGCCCCCTCGGGGAGGCAGCGACCCGCACAGCGGCGGAGCGTGGGGGCCTATCCTTCCGGGGTGAACCCGACCGCCTTGACCAGTGGACCCCAGCGCTCGGTGTCGGACTTGAGCAGCGCGGCGAGCTGCGCCGGCGATGTCGGCATGACTTCGAGAAACGACAGCGCCAGGCCGTCGATGACGTCCTGCGACGCCAGCGCCGCGCGAATGCTCGAGTTCAGGCGCTGCACCACGTCCGGCGGCGCTTTGGCGGGCAAAAAGAAGCCGAACCATTCGGTCAATGCCAGCTCCTTGAAGCCTTGCTCGGCCAGCGTCGGCGTGCCGGGCGTGAACTTGCCGCGAACGCCGCCGCTGGTCGCCAGCAGCCGGCATTTGCCCGCCGCCACATACTGGCTGAATTCGCCGGTCGGGCCGCAGACGGCGGCGATCTGGCCGCCGATCATGTCGAGAATCGCCGGCTGCGTGCCGCGAAAAGCGACATGGCGCAAATCGACATTGCCGGCGCGTCCCAGCAGCGCGCCAATGAAGTGCGGCGCCGAGCCGGCGGCGGGCGAGCCGAAATTCGCCAGCGCAGGGTTCGCCTTGCACCAGGCCAGAAATTCCGGCGCCGTCTTCACGCTCGCCGGCACCAACGGGCCGACGGCCAGGCCGTATTCGAAGACCGCCGCGCCAGAAACCGGCGTCAAGTCGGCGACCGGGTCGTAGGGCAGCTTTTTATACGTGTGCGGATAAATGCCGACCATCGACATCGGCGTCAAGAGTACGACGCTACCGTCGGGCGCGGCGCTCTTGACGAACTGGATCGCAATCTGGCCGCCGGCGCCGGTCCTGTTTTCAACCACGGCGTTTTTGGCATAGCCGGGATGGAGCTTGTCGGCGACGCGGCGCGACACCGTGTCGGCCGTGCCGCCGGGGGCGAAGCCGGCGATGACCTTCGTGCTGTCGAGCGCCTGCGCCCAGGCGCGCGTGCCGATGCCGGCCAGCAGCGCACTGGCGCCGGACGACTGGATGAGTTGGCGGCGTGAAAGCGTCATGGCATGGATTCCTAGGTTAGGTTCAAAAGCGGGCTCAAGGCGACTCGATCAGGACTGAAACGCGCGACCGTGCCCAACGGCAATTATTCATCACCAGCCAGCGCTTGGCCAAACCCTAGCGGGGACGAACGGCACGCGCGTTGAACACCTTGCGCGATTCGACGATCGCGCTCCGGTGCTGCTCGGCCCATAGCCAGACACCGCAAAACGCGGCGCCCAGGCTCAGGCCCATCTTAGTCAACCCGTACTCAACCTTGGGCGGAATGACCGGAAACACCGTTCGCAAGACCAGGCCGTCGGCTTCCATCTGGCGCAGCGTCTTGGTCAGCATCTTCTGGCTCACCCCGCCGATCAGTTCGCCCAACTTCGTGAACCGCACCTGGCCATGTTCTTCAAGCACCTCCAGCGCCAGCATCGTCCATTTGTCGGCCACCCGTCCGATGATTTCCTGCACCAGCGCCTGCAGGGCCGGGTCGGTCGGCTCCCCTGAAACCGGGTGCCGCACCAGGTGGTCCGGCGAGGCCTTGGCTTTTTTTCGCTCTGCTGCTGTCATGCCTTTACTCTCCATTTGGTAAGTATAAAACTTTTGGGTGCCTACTTCCCTTTGGTTCGTGCTGATCTTACACTTCAACCCCCTTACTACTTCCTCATGGACACAGACATGCAAATCACCGGCAACACGATTTTGATCACAGGCGGCGGCTCGGGCATTGGCCGGGCGCTGGCAGAGGCTTTTCACGCCAAAGGCAACCAGGTCGTCATCGCCGGCCGGCGCCATGCGCTGCTCGACGAGGTCGCGGCGGCGAATCCAGGAATGAAGTCCGCAGTCCTCGACATTGAAAACGCAGACGCAATCCGCACCTTTGCCAGCCAGCTCATGGCCGATCATCCGGCGTTGAACGCCGTGATTCACAACGCTGGCATCATGCGCGCCGAGTCGATCGCGAGCGGCGACATCGCTGATGCAGAAGCGACCATTGCGACCAACCTGCTGGGGCCGATTCGCCTGAACGCAGCCTTGCTGCCTTTGCTTCAAACACAGCCGCATGCCGCAATCATGACAGTGTCGTCAGGCCTGGCGTTTTTGCCCCGCGCCGGCAACCCGACCTACTGCGCGACCAAGGCGGCGATCCACTCCTACACCCAGTCGCTGCGCTACCAGCTCAAGGACACCCGCGTGGAGGTGCTTGAGCTGATTCCGCCCTATGTGCAGACCGACCTGACGGGGGAGCGGCAGGCGAACGACCCGATGGCGATGCCGCTGAAGGACTTCATCGCCGAAGTCATGCAGATCCTCGAAACCTCGCCCGGCGCGACTGAAATTTGCGTCGAACGCGTCAAGCCGCTGCGAAATGCCGAGGCCGGCGGAAACTACGGCGCTTTCTTCAAGCATTTCAATGACACGGTGGCTGCTGCGGAAGCCGTGTTTTAGGGCATCTGAACCGCTCGCCTTGCCGCATCAAGGCGATGACGTGGCCTAGGTTGGCTTTGAGTTCGCGTACTGAAAGCTGCATGAACAGGCTCTGGCTTAATGTGGCTGCCTGCCAATCGCTTATTGGTTCGTGGTCTCAAAATCAGCGCGACGCTCATTTACCATCGGCCATGGCCAAAGACAAAACCGTTTATACCTGCACCGAATGCGGCGGTACCAGCCCGAAGTGGCTTGGCAAATGCCCGCACTGCAATGCCTGGAACACGCTGATCGAGTCGGTCGCCGAGAACCCCGGCGCCGTAAAAAACCGCTACAGCGCGCAGCGCCAAGGGCTCGCCAGCGCGTCCGACGTCATCGCGCTGGCCGACATCGAAGCGACCGACATGACGCGAACGCCGACCGGCCAGGACGAGCTCGACCGGGTGCTCGGCGGCGGCATTGTCGAAGGCGGCGTGGTGCTGATCGGCGGCGACCCGGGCATCGGCAAATCGACCTTGCTGCTGCAGGCGCTCGACTCGCTGCAGCGCGCCGGGCTGAACACGCTCTACGTCACCGGCGAGGAAAGCGGCGCGCAAGTCGCGCTGCGGGCGCGCCGGCTCGGGCTTGACGGCTCACAGGTCAAAGTAATGGCCGAAATCCAGCTCGACAAGATTCTGGCGACGCTCGACGCCAGCCAGCCGGCGATCGCCGTCATCGACTCGATCCAGACGGTGTACTCCGACCAGCTCACCTCGGCGCCCGGCTCGGTGGCGCAGGTGCGCGAATGCGCGGCGCACCTGACGCGCGCGGCCAAGTCGAGCGGCGTGTGCATCGTGCTCGTCGGCCATGTGACGAAAGAGGGCGCGCTGGCCGGGCCGCGCGTGCTCGAGCACATGGTCGACACCGTGCTGTACTTCGAGGGCGACACGCATTCGAGTTTTCGCCTGGTGCGCGCGATCAAGAATCGCTTCGGCGCGGTCAATGAAATCGGCGTTTTCGCCATGACCGAAAAGGGCCTGAAGGGTGTCAGCAACCCAAGCGCGATCTTTTTGAGCCAGCACAGCGAGCCGGTGCCCGGCAGCTGCGTGATGGTGACGCTCGAAGGCACCCGGCCGCTGCTGGTCGAGATTCAGGCGCTGGTCGATAGCGGCGGCCCGAGCCCGCGCCGCCTGAGCGTCGGCCTGGACAAGGACCGGCTGGCGATGCTGCTGGCGGTGCTGCACCGCCATGCCGGCGTCGCCTGCATGGACCAGGACGTGTTCGTCAACGCCGTCGGCGGCGTTCGCATCAGCGAGCCGGCGGCCGACCTGGCCGTCATGCTGGCGATCACGTCGAGCCTGCGCGGCAAGCCGCTGCCCAAGGGGTTTATCGCCTTTGGCGAAGTCGGCCTGGCCGGCGAAGTGCGGCCCGCGCCGCGCGGCCAGGAGCGGCTGCGCGAAGCGGCCAAGCTGGGCTTCAGCGTCGCGGTGGTGCCGAAGGCCAATGCGCCGAGAAAGCCGCAGCTCAAGGAGTTCGAGGGACTGACGATTCATGCCGTCGAGCGCATCGAGCAGGCGCTCGAAGTCGTGCGAAGTTTGAACTAACAGCTACTCCCTGGGGCAGGTCTAGGCCGGTTGCGTCTCAAGCGCTTTTCGGCCCCAGAACATCTCGATGCCGTGCCATTCCATCACACGCGGGTCAGTGACCTTGCCGTCGAAGGCCAATCGCAGTTCCTCGCCACTGGTATAGGGAATGTCGTTGATGTCGGCGAATCCCATCACCTTCTCGTACCATTGGCGCAGGTGCACGTCGCTGTCGATGCGGTGCCGTATCGTGGCGCCGACCAGCACCGCCTCCGCCAGAACGATGCGACGCCCCGGCTTGAGCACGCGAACCAGCTCGGTGCTGGTCTCGTCCCAATCGTCGCAGTGCTGCGTCGATTGCAGTACGGCGACCGCGTCGTAATGGCCGGCCGGTTTGTCGTAGCTGTAGCCCCATTCCCAGGTGCCTCCAACTCCCTTGCGGCCACGCTGCTTTTCGATGGTGCGGCGGCGACCCTCGATGATGACCTCGAAGCAGTCCACCATGCCTTCAGCGCCGACGAGCGCCCGCATTTCCCGGTCCCAGCCGGCCGGCGCGATG
>CAXSGT010000083.1:0-13328 GCA_964236835.1 uncultured Polaromonas sp. | reverse complement strand
CACCGTGATCGACCCGTCCACGTGCATCGCCACCGCGATGTTCTTGCAGTACCCGGCCAGGGCCTCGTCCACGGAGTTGGACACGATCTCGTACACCAGGTGGTGCAGCCCGGTGCCGTCGGAGGGGTCGCCGATGTACATGCCGGGCCGCTTGCGAACCGCCTCCAGGCCCTCCAATATCTGGATCGAGCCTTCGCCGTAGGCCTCCGACGCACCCGCCTGGTTGCTGTCGATCCTGGGCTGGAAATTGGAGCTTTCCTCGCCCGCCGCGTCGTCTGTCACAGCGGCCGGATCGGCGCCGTTTGCTTTGTTTTCTTCAGTCATGGCCAGCAGTTCCCACTTTTCTTTAATCTCTTGAATGACCAAACCCGCGAAGCGTCGCGGGTCCGTCTCTCGTATCGGGCGCCTTGCGCCTTCGCCGCGCGTCAAATCCGCATCGGCATCACCACGTATTTGAACGCAGCGTTGTCAGGAATGGTGAGCAGCGCCGAGCTGTTGGAGTCGGCCAGCTCGATCTTTACCATGTCCTGGTGCATGTTGTTCAGCGCGTCGATCAGGTAGGTCACGTTGAAACCGATTTCAATCGCGTCGCCGCCGTAGTCGATGTCGAGCTCATCGACCGCTTCTTCCTGCTCGGCATTGTTCGACGCAACGCGCAGCGTGCCGGGCTCGATGTTCAGCCTTACCCCCTTGAACTTTTCGCTGGTCAAAATGGCGGTGCGCTGCAGGCTCGCCAGCAGCGGCGCGCGGCCCAGCGTGATGATGTTTTTATGGTTGCGCGGAATGACCCGGTTGTAGTCGGGGAATTTGCCTTCGACCAGCTTGGTGACGAACTCCATGCCTTCGAAGCTGAATTTCGCCTGGTTGGCGGCAAACTGCATCTCGATCGCGCCTTCCTTGTCGCTGAGCAGGCGCTGCATCTCCAGCACCGTCTTGCGCGGCAAAATGACTTCCTGTTTCGGCACTTCGACGTCGAGCAGGCTGGAGGAAAACGCCAGCCGGTGGCCATCGGTCGCGACCAGGCTCAACTGCTTGCCCTCGGCGACGAACAAAATGCCGTTCAGGTAGTAGCGAATGTCGTGCACCGCCATGGCGAACGACACCTGGTTAAGCAGCTCTTTCAACACCTTTTGCGGCACCGAGAACGCCGGGCCGAAACTGGCCGCCTCCTGCACCAGCGGAAAATCCTCGGCCGGCAGCGTTTGCAGCGTGAAACGGCTCTTGCCGCCTTTGAGAATCAATTTATTCTGCGCCGATTCGAGCGACACCGTCTGGTCGCCCGGCATCGAGCGCAGCACGTCGATCAACTTGCGAGCGCCCACGGTGGTGCTGAAGTCGCCATCGTCGCCACCGAGCTCGGCGCTGGTGCGAATCTGAATTTCCAGGTCGCTCGTCGTGAGTTGCAGTTGCACGCCGGTCTTGCGAATCAGCACATTGGCCAGAATCGGCAAAGTATGCCGGCGCTCGACGATGCCTGCGACCGATTGCAGTACGCCTAAAAACTTGTCTTGGGTGGCTTTCAGAACGATCATGGTTTCCTTAGTGTCTTTATCTTTAATTCTTTAATTCAATTTAGTAGCAGTAGTAAGGGCTGCGCTTTTCTGTGGACAGCGGCGTTTTTTTCTTTTCAATCAAGCGCTTGGCGCTTGATTAACCCTGTGTTGGCATACTCCGCGGTCCGACCGTCAAACATGAACAACTTTTCATTGTCATTCGCTTCTGTGGATAAGCCACCGCTTGTTAAAAAGTTATCCCCACGCTTTAAATATCCGGCTGGCATCCTCGAAAATAAAACCGCGAATTTCAGCCTTTGAGCGTTTGTTCGAGCACGTGCAGCTGCTGATTAAGTTCGGTCATGAGCTGGCGCTCCGCCGCCATTTTCCGAACCGCGTGCAGCACCGTCGTGTGGTCGCGCCCGCCGAACAGCTCGCCGATCTCGGGCAGGCTTTTTTGCGTGAGTTCCTTGGCCAGGTACATCGCGATCTGGCGCGGCCGGGCAATGCTGGCGGGCCGTTTCTTGGAATACATGTCGGCGACCTTGATCTTGTAATAGTCGGCCACCGTCTTTTGAATGTTTTCCACTGAAATCTGCCGGTTCTGGATCGACAGCAGGTCGCGCAGCGCGTCACGTGCCAGCTGAATGGTGATTTCCTTGTGGTTGAAACGCGAGTAAGCCAGTATTTTGCGCAATGCGCCTTCGAGTTCGCGTACGTTGGAGCGGACATTCTTGGCGACAAAAAACGCCACTTCCTCGGGCATCACCGTGCCTTCGATGTCGGCTTTGCGAATCAGGATGGCGACGCGCATTTCGAGCTCGGGCGGCTCGATGGCGACGGTCAGCCCGGAGTCGAAACGCGACACCAGGCGCTCATGAATATCGGTCAGCCCCTTGGGATAGGTGTCGCTGGTCATCACGATGTGCGACTTTTTCGTCAGCAAGGCCTCGAAGGCGTTGAAGAATTCCTCCTGCGTGCGGTCCTTGTTGGCCAAGAATTGCACATCGTCGATCAGCAGCAGATCGAGCGAGTGATAGCGCTCCTTGAACTCGTCGAAGGTCTTGCGCTGATAGGCCTTCACCACGTCCGAGACAAACTGCTCAGCATGGATGTACAGCACTTTGGCGACCGAATTGTCGGCCATCAGCTTGTTGCCGATGGCATGCATCAAATGGGTTTTTCCCAGGCCGACGCCGCCGTAGATAAACAGCGGGTTGTAGAGCTGGCCCAGGCTGCTGGCGACATGCAGCGCGGCGGCCCGACCCATCCGGTTCGCCGTGCCTTCGATCAGCGTGTCGAAGGTCAGCGCGGAATTGAGCCGGTTCTTGAAGCCGGCGCCTGAAGAGTCTTCAGGCGCCGTCGCGACCATTGCCGGCTCAAGCGGTCCGGCATCGTCGAGCTTGCGGATCGATTGTTCGGATTTGACAGACGCTTCGCGCGGCGCCAGCGCCAGTTCAATGGGAATTCGCTGTCCCGCCACTTTCTCAAATAACGCGGCAATGCGGGCCGCGTACTGGGCTCTCACCCAGTCCAGCTTGAACCGGTTGCCCACCTGGACCGTGACCTTCGAAAGATCGGGCGCCACCACAACCACCAGCGGGCGAATCCAGGTGTTGAATTGTTGCTCGGGAAGCTCCTGCGACAAATGATCCACACAGCTTTGCCACAAGTCGTCGCTCTGGCCAGATACAAACACATTGCTCATGAGAAATTTTGTCGGGGATGCAGATAAAAAGCGCCGCACTAGCGCCTGTGGATACTTTGCTTTTGCAGACTTGCGATTGTAGTCGTACCGGGTTATTTAGCCTACGAACCAAGTCGAGTCCGCTTGCCCTCCTAACTTCGGTTTTACAGATAGCGGTGCCACCTACAGTTCGAAATTTCATGGAGAGGCTATGACGAGGGGTTAAATTTTGTAATTCGGCTATTTTTCAGAAAAAAAATGAGATTGTCTGAAAAGCTGGGGATAACCCTGGAGCAACCTTAGGGTTATCCACAAGCGGGAATCAAAGCTTACGGTTATTCATACTCGACACGCGGCAGGCATAGCCCTAAAAAGCCAGTTAAACATTTCGTAATTGGTTGATGCTTATCGAGAAAGCAGCTTTTTCCACAGAAAACGGTTGCCTCTACTACTGCTATTAAATTGAATTAAAGAAATAAACTAAGAATTCAGACTTCGAGCGATCCAGCCGCATTCGATGACTTTCCTCCAAATAGCGCTCACAAACATCACTAATGAAGCCTGACAAACAAAATCTGTAATAATCTAAAACCATTTCAATTTATATGCGCTTGAAGCTATCGGCGTAGTTTGGCTGTTGACCGCTTGGTGAAACTGTTTGCCTAGCCGCATTTCGGTGCTTCCGGCTCGCTCGTCAACACCTTGCCGCTTTTCTCTTGGCTTTAAGCTCAATAACACAAGCCCGACGGGGCCAGCAGGATTTACCATGAAACGCACTTATCAACCTTCCAAAGTCAAACGCGCCCGTACGCATGGTTTTTTGACACGCATGAAAACGCGTGGCGGCCGCGCGGTGATTGCCGCGCGTCGCGCCAAGGGCCGTAAACGTCTGGCGGTTTAGCGCCTTTTTTCTGCCTGGGTTGACCGTCTCACGCCAGTGCAGCGGCTTAAAACCCGATCGCAGTTCCAGGCCGTTCTGGCGGGTGTTGTCGTTGCCAGGAGCAGCCACTTTGCCTTGCACCGCACTGCGCTCGATATCGAGTCTGCGGCGGCGCAAATCGACGGTCAGCCCAATGCACACCGACTTTTTCGGCTCCAGGCAACCTGGATGGGCGCCATGGTTCCGAAACGCTGGGCCAAGCGCGCTGCGACGCGCAATCTCATCAAAAGGCAGATTTATTCCGTGAGCGCTGAGTTTTCGCAGAACTATCCGCAGGAAGCGTTCGTCGTTCGCCTGCGGCGCGGCTTTGCCCGAACGGAATTCGTCAGCGCCAGCTCGGTGCAGCTCAGACAGGCGGTGCGGGCCGAGTTGCAGACCTTGATGCAAGCAGCTCTGGCGGCAGCATGAAAGTGCTGGCTTTCGCCTTGATGCGCTTGCCGCAAAGCGCGTTGATTTTTCTTGTCAAAACCTACCGTTTATTACTCAGTCCGTGGTTGGGCTCGGCTTGCCGGTTCGAGCCGACTTGTTCGAGCTATTCTGTGCAGGCGCTGCATCGGCATGGCGCGGTCAGGGGAAGCTACCTCACGCTGCGCCGCCTGGCCCGTTGCCAGCCCTGGTGCGAAGGCGGGCATGATCCAGTTCCTGCCGCCGGCACGGGTTCTTTTTTCTGCCGTCTGCTTGCGCCAGCAGCCACTCTTCCTTCTGAAAAGGCGCCTTCATGAATGACATCCGCCGCACCATTTTGTGGGTGATTTTTGGTTTTTCCATGGTGCTGTTGTGGGATCAATGGCAGATTTTCAACGGTCGTAAAGCCACTTTTTTCCCGTCCAGCACGCAAACCGCCAAGGCGCCCGGTGTTGACGCTCCGGTGTCTGGCAGCGTGGCGGTACCTTCGCCAGTTGCCGGCACTGCCCCGGGCTCGCCAATCGCCGTGCCCGCTGGTGCCCCTGGCGCAGCGCTTTCAGCATCCAAGGAGCGCGTGCTCGTCAATACCGATGTGTTGTCGCTGACGTTCGACAGCGAAGGCGGAAGCCTGATTCGTTCGGTGTTTAACAAATACCGCGACATCGCGCACAGGGACCAGGGCTTCGTGTTGCTGGAGGAAAGCGCCGAGCGCGTGTATGTGGCGCAATCCGGGCTTATCGCGAGCGGCGCGGGCGCAGGGGGCATGGGTCTTCCGACGCATAAAACCCCTATGGCGGTGGTTCCCGGCGAACGCACTCTCAAAGACGGCCAGAACGAATTGCAGGTCAGCTTCGAATCGCCAGATATCGGTGGCGTCAAATTGGTCAAAACCTATACCCTCAAGCGCGGCGCGTACGACATTGCCGTGCGCCATGAAGTCGTCAACACCGGCACCGCGCCAGTCGCGCCGCAGCTCTATGTTCAACTGGTTCGCGACGGCAACAAGCCGCCTGGCGAATCTTCTTTTTATTCGACCTTCACCGGGCCGGCGATCTATACCGACGCCAAGAAGTACCAAAAAATCGAATTCAAGGACATTGAGAACAACAAGGTCGATGTCGAAAAACAGGCGACCAATGGCTACGTGGCGATGGTGCAGCATTACTTCGCATCGGCCTGGATACTGCCCGACGGCTTGAGGCGCGACTTGTTCCTGCGCAAGGTGGACACCAATTTGTATGCGGTCGGCATGATCATGCCCTTAAATTCGATTGCGCCAGGTACGAGCAAAGTCATCGACGCGAAGTTTTTTGTCGGGCCGCAGGAAGAAAAAGTGCTGGAAAGCCTTGCGCCCGGACTCGAACTGGTCAAGGACTATGGCTGGCTGACGATTCTGGCAAAGCCGCTCTACTGGCTGCTCGACCAGTTGCACAGCGTCATCCAGAACTGGGGCTGGTCGATCGTGGCGCTGGTGTTGCTGCTGAAAATCGCCTTTTACTGGCTCAACGCTAAAGCTTATGCCAGCATGGCCAAAATGAAGGCGATCAACCCCAAGATCACCGAAATGCGTGAACGCCTGAAAGACAAGCCGCAAGAGATGCAGCAGGCGATGATGAAGATCTATCGCGAGGAAAAGGTCAACCCGATGGGCGGCTGCTTCCCCATCATGATCCAGATTCCAGTGTTCATCGCCCTTTACTGGGTGCTGCTGTCGAGCGTCGAGATGCGCGGCGCGCCCTGGATTCTCTGGATCAAGGATCTTTCTTCGCCTGATCCGTACTTTATTTTGCCGGTCGTCATGGCCCTGACGACGATGCTGCAAACGGCGCTCAACCCGGCGCCGCCCGATCCGATGCAGGCCAAGCTGATGTGGTTCATGCCACTGATCTTCAGCGTGATGTTTTTCTTCTTCCCGGCGGGCCTGGTGCTGTACTGGATCACCAACAATATTCTGTCGATCGCGCAGCAGTGGGTCATCAACACCCGGATGGGCGTTCCGCCGCAGTTCAACCTGCCGAAGTTCGGAGCATAAAAATAACAGGGCCGCGGCAACCGGCCCTTTGACATTCAAGCTCATGCTGGCCCATCACCAGGACCCGATCGTTGCCATCGCCACCGCGCCGGGCCGCGGCGCGGTGGGCATTGTCCGCGTTTCCGGCCGGCATCTCGGGTCATTGATCGACGCTCTTTGTGGCCGGGCCCTTTTACCCCGTCAGGCGACGTATTTGCCTTTTCGCGATGCGAACGGCCAAGTGCTTGACCAGGGTCTGGCGATTTATTTCCCCGCACCGCACTCCTATACCGGCGAAGACGTGCTCGAGCTGCAGGCGCATGGCGGCCCGGTCGTGCTCCAGCTGCTGCTGGCGCGCTGCCTCGAAGCGGCCGGCGAGCCTGACCCTGCCACTTGCCAGCCGAGGTTGCTCGGGATGCGGATCGCGCAGCCGGGCGAATTCACCGAGCGGGCTTTCCTTAACGACAAGATCGATTTGGCGCAGGCCGAAGCGATTGCCGACCTGATCGATGCCAGCAGCGAAACCGCGGCGCGTTCGGCGGCGCGTTCCATGTCGGGCGAGTTCTCGCAAGCGGTCAACACACTGCTCGAACAGTTGATCCAGTTGCGGATGCTGGTCGAGGCGACGCTCGACTTTCCCGACGAAGACATCGATTTTCTGCAGCAGGCCGATGCCCGGGGCCAGCTGCGGCGGCTGCAGGCCCTGCTTGCCGATGTCATGCGGCGCGCGGCCCAGGGCGCAATTTTGCGTGAAGGAATCAAGGTGGTGATCGCCGGCCAGCCCAATGTCGGCAAAAGCTCTTTGCTCAATGCGCTGGCCGGCGCCGAGCTGGCCATTGTCACGCCGATAGCCGGCACCACGCGCGACAAGGTGTCGCAGCTCATTCAGATCGAAGGCGTGCCGCTTCATGTGGTCGATACGGCCGGTTTGCGAGAAACGCTCGACGAGGTCGAAAAAATCGGCGTCGAGCGTGCCTGGAGCGAAATTGAAAGCGCTGACGCGGTGCTGTTTTTGCATGACCTGACACACTACGACGCCTCGGAAAAGCTGGACAATGCTATTGAATACATAGCTGAAGATGCCCGCCTGGCAAGCCTGTTGGCGCAAAAAATTCCAGGAAGCATACCTATCATTGATGTCTGGAACAAACTCGACCTGGGCAGCGATAAAATGCCGCGCCAATTGGGTGGCGGCGTATCGGTTTCAGCCAAAACGGGCGCTGGCTTGCCGGCGCTGCGCAATTGCCTGCTGCGCGTCGTGGGCTGGCAAGCGGTTCCTGAAGGCGTTTTCATGGCGCGTGAGCGTCATTTAGCGGCTTTGCGCAAGGTACAGGTTCAACTGGCCACCGCGCACGAACAACTGCAAGCAGCCCTGCCTGCGTTGGATTTGCTGGCTGAAGATTTACGCCAGGCGCAGCTTCATCTCAGTGCCATTACCGGAATGTTCGGCGCCGACGACTTGTTGGGCGAAATTTTTTCCAGGTTCTGCATTGGAAAATAATCATTCTGGAGCCGGTGTCGCTGCGCAGCTTCGAGCATGAGCGCACGCGATTCGTTCGATAAAACCTGCATAGCAGAATTCCACTTCGTCGAAAGCGCATGTTGCTGGCAGAGCCTGCTGAATAAACGACAATCGTCCGCAACGTTAATCAACTCGTGCATCACACTGCGGTCGTCCCCTTGGGTACGGAGCATTTACATCAGGCCTTGTCTTCATGTCTTTTTTAAACTGGTTTTCCGACGGGTTCCGTCAGGCCTCATCCCATGCCGGTCTTCCGGTACAACCGATACAACCGGCGCCTGCGAGTCGGGAACACACCCGAAAGCTTGAGCGTCACGCCCGTCGGGAACGGCTTTACATTGCCATTCGGGAGGCCATGACTCGCGCGGGCATCCTGTCGGCGAGCTATAAATTCAAGGTGCTTTCTCTCAATCGGCACGATAGCGAGTTTTTGGTGATGGTGGATTTGAGCAGGCTGAAAAATCATCGGCCGCTCAAGACGGCTGAAATGGAAACACTCATTGCGCACAACGCCAAGGCGCGCTTTGACATTTCGGTGTCCGCCGTTTACTGGCGCTTCAATGAAGAAGCCGGGCCAGCCAAGCCCGCGCCTTATATCCCGGCAGCGCACGCTGCGACAGAGCCTGGGCCAACGCCTACAACGCTTGTCCAGGAAACCATGGTGGCGGCAGACGAAATGGCGGCGCTTGAGCATGCACTGCGGGTTGGGAGTAGTGCTCGAAGCGCCAGCGCCGCGGCTGAGCAGACCAGCAAAAACCGCAAGCCCGGGGACTCTCGTCTTCTGCCGGGCGGCAGGTCCGAAAATGCTGAGCTATCTGAAGCGGCGTCGTCTCGCACTCTAAGCCTTACACAATACGGCGACCTGAACTAGGTTTTTCCAATGTCCAGCCTTGGCCAGTGCGTTTCGTGTGACGCGGCCTTCAAGCAGCAAGCAAGGTTTGCTCCGCCATTGCCAAGGCATCCGGCTTTCCGGACAACACCAGCGTGTCTCCGCCCTCTAGCAAGGCATCTCGAACGGATTTGAGGGTTTTGCCGTTGCTGCGGCGCAAGCTCATCACCCGCACACCTGCCATGCGCAGAGCCAATTCATCGAGCGGCTGGCCGACCGAGGCGATGCCTGAAGGCAGCGTCACCGTGCACAGGCGCTCCTGCTCCAGCGCGTCGGCGGTGTCGTCATCGGTGCCCCTGAAGTAGCCACGGAGCAGATCGTACCTTGCGTCACGCTGGTCCTGCACCACACGGATCACGCGGCGCATGGGAATTCCGACCAGCGCCAACGCGTGGCTGGCCAGCATCAGGCTGCCTTCGATCGCCTCCGGAACGACTTCGGTGGCGCCACCGGTCTTGAGCCTTTCGAGGTCACGGTCATCGACGGTGCGCACGATGACCGGCACCGTCGGCGCATGGGCGCGCGTGTTGACCAGGACCTTGAGTGCGCTGGCGGTGTCCAAGTAAGTCACCACCACGGCACTGGCCCGGGCCAAGCCCGCGGCGATCAGCGCCTGCAGTCGGACGGCATCGCCGAACACCACCGAGTTGCCTGCGGCGGCGGCCTGGCGCACCCGGTCCGGATCCAGGTCAAGCGCGATGTACGCAATGCCTTCGCGCTCCAGAATATGGCCGAGGTTCTGGCCGCAGCGGCCATAGCCGCAAATAATGACGTGCTTGTTGACATTCATCGATTTGCTGGCGATCGTCGTCATTTGCAAGGACTGCAGCAGCCATTCGCTGGAAATCAGCTTCATCACGATGCGGTTGCTGCGCATGATGATGAAGGGCGTGGCCAGCATCGACAGCACCATGCTGGCCAGGATGGGATTTATAAGTCCGGCGGGCAGCAAATTGTTCTGGCCGGCCAGCGACAGCAACACGAAACCGAATTCACCGGCCTGCGCCAAGTACAAACCCGTGCGAAGCGACACGCCCGCCGTCGCTCCCAGCAGCTGCGCCAGCCCAGTGACCAGCAGCAGCTTGAACAACACCGGCAGCGTCAGCAGCAGCAGCACCAAGGGCCAGTGCCGCGCAACTTCCCGCCAGTCCAGCAGCATGCCGACGCTGATGAAAAAAAGACCCAGCAGCACGTCGTGGAAAGGCCTGATGTCGGTCTCGACCTGATGCTTGTACTGGGTTTCGGAAATCAGCATGCCGGCGACGAAGGCGCCGAGCGCCAAGCTCAGGCCGGCGAACTCCGTCAGCCAGGCCAGCGCCAGCGTTACCAGCAGCAAGTTGAGCACGAATAACTCGTCGCTTTTTCGCCGCGCCACGAGCGTCAGCCACCAGCGCATGACGTGCTGGCCGCCAGTCAGCAGCAGGCCCAGCAGCACGGCGGCTTTCAAGGCGGCCACCCCCAAGGCGATAAACAGCTTGTCGGGCGTCGAGCCCAGCGCCGGAATCAGCACCAAGAGCGGCACCACAGCCAGATCCTGAAACAACAGCACGCCCATGACGCGCTTGCCGTGCTCGGACGCGAGCTCGAGCCGCTCGGACAGCAGCTTGACCACGATGGCGGTGCTGCTCATTGCAATGGCGCCGGACAACGCCAGCGCGGTTTGCCATTGCATGCTCCACAATGTCGGCGCCAGGCTTGCCAGAAAAAGCGAGCCTGCCGTTGCCAGCAAGATTGTCAGGCTCACTTGCAGCAGTCCGAGCCCGAAAACATGGCGGCCCATGGAGCGCAGCTTGGGCAGGTTGAATTCCAGCCCGATCACGAACATCAAAAACACGACGCCGAACTCGCCCAGATATCGCACGCCGTCGGAATTTTGCGCCAACGCCAATGTATGCGGCCCGATCACCACCCCGACGCCCAGATAACCCAGCATCGGCGGCAATTTGAAGGAGCGGCAAACGACCACGCCCAGTACCGCGGCCAATAGGTACAAAAGGGTGAGTTCAAGCGCACTCATGCCGTGGATGGTAGCTGATGAGTTTTCGCCGGCCTCCTCGATAGAATGCAGCCATGAATTTCGACGCCGCAAACATCCATGCCAGGCAGCCCTCGGACAGCGCAGGAAAAACGCTCGCTGGCGCCGCACCTTTCGAGCGCGCCGGGTTTGGATTTAATCGACCTTCGCCTTTCTCGACAGTCGATGCGACGCTGAATTTTTCGCCGGAGCTGCTGCTGCGGGCGCAGGATGTGAAAGTGGCGTTTTTCGATGTGGACGGCGTGCTGACCGATGGCGGTCTGTATTTTTCCGAGTATCCCGATGGTCATGAAAAGGCAACGGCGGCTGGCGGCCTGCGGTCCGCCGGCGAAATCGTCAAGCGCTTCAACACGCTCGACGGCCACGGTCTGAAACTGTTGCAAAAGGCGGGAATCACGCCAGCCGTCATTACCGGGCGGGACAGTCCGGCGCTGCGCGCACGGCTGCATGCGCTGGGCATCGACCATGCGCACTTCGGCGCCGAAGACAAGCGGCCCGCCGCTGAAGTCGTGTTGCGGGCTCTGGCGCTGGACTGGACTGCCGCCTCAGCGATGGGCGACGACTGGCCCGACCTGCCGCTGATGCGGCGCGCGGCGTTGGCTTGCGCTCCGGCCAACGCGCATGCTGAAGTCAAGCGCCAAGCCGACTTCGTCACGCAAGCTTGCGGCGGCCATGGCGCAGTGCGGGAGTTGTGCGATTTATTGCTCGTTGCCAGCGGACGCTACGCCGACTTGTTGAACGGCTACGCCCGATGACGGGCACCGTGCCTGATCCAGGCATCGGTAACATCAGCACTTTGCTACCACAAGGCAACAGCGTTTGGCGCTACTTTTTGCGGCTTTGGGATCGCACCGCCATTTACATGCCGCTGCTGCTGATGGCCGCATTGGCTTTAGGCACGTATTGGCTGGTGCGCAATACCCCGATTTTCAATGCGCCGCAGGCGGTGCCTGCGGCGCGCCATGAAGTCGATTATTTCATGCACAAATTCACCATCAAAACATTTGACGAAGTCGGCAAGCTCAAAACCGAGATTTACGGCACTGAAGCGCGGCATTTTGCCGATACCGACATTCTTGAAGTTGACCAGGCAAAAATTCGCAGCATCAACGTCAATGGGCTTGTTACCATAGCCACAGCCAATCGAGCTTATGCCAACGGCGATGGCTCGGAAGTGCAACTTGCCGGCAATGCGCAAGTGGTTCGAGAAGCCAGCAGGCTTGCCGGCGGCAATGAAACGCCACGGCTGGAATTTCGCGGTGAATTCCTGGATGTGTTCTTGAATGAAGAACGCGTCAAGTCGCACAAACCCGTGATTTTGACCCGGGGCAAGGACCAGTTCTCAGGCGACGCATTGACCTATGACAATCTATCCCAAGTGGCCGTTCTCACGGGTCGTGTCCGGGGGGTCTTGATGCCGCCACCCGCTAGCAGCCGTCCCGACCGGCGTATTGCGCCAGCGCCCTTGCCTTTGCATTAAAGACGGGTTAGCCGCGCCTGAGGCAGTGCGCGACTGCCAGAAAACAAAAAGGCTTCAAAACTTTAGTTTCGAAGCCTTTTGAGCGCTTTTCAATCAGTGACTAAAAAGTCTGAATGCGCTGGTCATTAAATCAAACGCAAATAATCTGATAAGAATAAATAGGGGCTTAGTAGCCGCCGCGTCCGCCGCCACCGCCGCCAGAGCGTCCACCGCCAGCACCGCCGCCGCCGTATGGGCTGCGGAAACCGCCGTCGCTGCCGCCACCGGAAGAGCGTCCACCGCCGCCACCACCACTGCCGCCGCCGCCATATCCACCCCCGCCGCCGCCAGCACCACCGCCATATCCGCCTCCGCCGCCGAAGCCGCCGGTACGTGGAGGGCGCGCCTCCATCGGGCGGGCTTCGTTGACGACAACGCTACGGCCGCCCAAAGGCTGGCCGTTCATGCCGTTGATGGCGGCTTGCGCTTCCGCATCGCTTGCCATTTCGACGAAACCAAAGCCTTTGGAGCGGCCGGTATCGCGCTCCATCATGACCTTGGCACTGGTTACCGCACCGAATTGACCAAAAGACTGTTGCAGGTCTTCGTCACGCACCGAGTAAGGCAGGTTGCCGACGTATAGTTTGTTGCCCATGAAGGGACTCCTCTAAAACACAAAAATAAAAGCGATGGGGTCCCGAAAGTACAACAAATCTTATACCTACCGCTGTAGCGCACGAAACTGACCGATCACCTAACGTGTGCGAATCAAAATTCACACCCGCATATTATGCTGCAGTTCTTTCAATGGCGTTGGCTATCGTTACCAACTGCAAAATGCCGGAACGTCTAAAAATTACTTTAAAAAGGCAGTTCTGGCCTTGCCC
>CAXSGT010000082.1:0-13448 GCA_964236835.1 uncultured Polaromonas sp. | reverse complement strand
GGTCATGGGCGCGTGCGTGCCGGGAATGAAGTCGATCGAAGTCGTCAGCGACGTTGAATACCTCGCTGAAATGCATGTGAAGATCGCCTTCGTCAGCGCGCGTTTCAAGATCAAGACCGCCATCGTCGAAACCCGGCCGCCGCACTATTTGCGCAGCGAAGGCACGGGCGAGGACGCGTCGGTGGCCAGCTCGCTCAAGCAGGTCAGCGAGCTGTTTCTTGCCGAACTTGACGGTGGCCGGACCGAGCTCCGCATGAAGATCAGGGTGGATGTGCTGGGCCGGCTCGGCACTTTCGGCCTGAGCGTCATGAAGACCAAGGCCGACCGGATGTGGGATGAGTTCGGCGTCAACCTTGCTGCGCGAACTGCAAAACAGATTTAACGCGGAGAAGATGAGAGCGCGGAGGACGCGGAAAAGACCGAAAAATTATTTTTTGATGACAGCGGCTGCCTTCAAATTTATTACTTCTTCCTCCGCGTCCTCCGTGCCCTCCTCTTCTCCGCGTTGAAATCGACGTGTTCTGAAGTTACATGACAAAAACAAAGGTTTCCGCATACCAGCCGTGCATAGTATGCTATCAATTTTGTACTTATAGCCGGTTAATGCGCAGCCGCCGCCACATCCGCGCCGCTCGCGCCCGAGGCCTGCGGCCGCGTCAGATACACCAGCGGAATCAACAGCAGAAAAATAATCGCCGACGCGTAGAACACGTCGTTCGCCGCGAGCATGTAGGCCTGCTGGTCGGCCAGCCGGTTGATCGTCGCCAGCGCCTGGTCCGGCGACAGTCCGGCGCCGGCCAGGCCGCTCAAGGCGCCATTGGCGGCCGTGCTGCCCTGGTTGACGTATTCGCTGATCTGCGCATGGTGCATCGCGGCGCGGTCCTGCCAGACGGTGGTGGCGATCGACGTGCCGAACGAGCCCGCCGTGATGCGCGCGAAATTCGACAGGCCCGACGCCGCCGGAATCCGGTCGGGTGAAATGCCCGACAGCGTGATCGTCACGAGCGGGATGAAAAAGAACGCCGTCGCCACGCCCTGGATGAGCGTCGGTATCAAAATGGTCTTGATGTCGGCCTGCGTGCTGAAGTTCGAGCGCATCCACAGCACCAGCGCGAACACCATGAAGGCGAACGCGGCGAAACGGCGCGGATCGACCTTGCCCAGGCTTTTGCCGACCACCGGCGACAGCAGCAGCGCCAGCAGCCCGACCGGCGCGAGCACCATGCCGGCCTGCGTCGCGGTGTAGCCCATGTACTGCTGCAGCCACAGCGGCAGCAGCACCACGTTGCCGAAAAACAGGCCGTAGCCGATCGACAGCGCCAGCGCGCCGGCCCAGAAGTTGCGCCGCTTGAAGAGCGTCAGGTCGACCACCGGATGCTCCTCGGTCAGCTCCCAGATCACAAAAGCGGCCAGGCCGACCAGCGCGACGAGGCCGAGCGCGACGACCTCGCCCGAATGAAACCAGTCGAGCTCCTGGCCTTTGTCGAGCATGATCTGCAGCGCGCCGATCCAGACCACCAGCAGCGCCAGGCCGACCGAGTCGATCGGCAGCTTGCGCGTCTGGCTTTCGCGCTTCTTGAAAATGCTCCAGGTGACCAGCGCGGCGCCGAGTCCCACCGGAATGTTGATGTAAAAAATCCACGGCCAGGAAATGTTGTCGGTGATCCAGCCGCCGAGCAGCGGCCCGAGCACCGGCGCGACCAGCGTCGTCATCGACCACAGCGCCATCGCCAGCCCGGCCAGCGCCTTCGGGTAGCTCGACAGCAGCAGCGTCTGCGACAGCGGAATCAAGGGGCCGGCAACCAGCCCCTGCAGCACGCGGAAAAAGATCAGCGTCGTCATGTTCGGCGCCAGGCCGCAGAGCCACGACATCAGCACGAACAGCGCGATGCTGGCGGTGAACAGCCGCACCTGGCCGAAGCGCTGCGACAGCCAGCCCGTCAGCGGCACGGCGATCGCATTGGCAACGCCGAAACTGGTGATGACCCAGGTGCCCTGGTTCGGGCTGACGCCCAGGTCGCCGGCGATCGCCGGCAGCGACACGTTGGCGATCGAGGTGTCGAGCACGTTCATGAAGGTCGCGGCCGACAGCGCGAATGTGCCCCACAGGCGCGCCGAGCCGGTCAGGGGCGCCAGTGGCGGCGGTAGCGGCGGCGGCGCCGAAGCGTCGGGCGGAGGGGTGCTTGCTGCGGTAGCCATGAAAGCCTTGGGTTGTCTTGCTGCCGTCGAAGGGCCGGGGGCTCAGCGCGGCAGGGGCGCCGCGCCGGTGTCAACCACCCGCTGCGCCAACCCGGTCGCGGCCGGCGTCGAGGCCGCGATCGCGCCTGTGGAAGCGGCGGCGGTAGCGGCCTTGGAAGCGCGGCCCGGGCTGCCCGAATTCGCGGCGATCACGCGCCGCACTTCCTCATCGGCGCCGCCGTCGCTCGCGGCGGCGAGCGACGGCGGCGCCAGTCCAACATTGCGCGGCGCGTCGGCCAGGCTCTTGCCGCCCTTGTCGCTGACATCGATCTCGGCGTCCATCGACAAGCCGACCCGCAGCGGATGCTCGGCGAGCTGCTTTTGGTCGAGCGCGATGCGTACCGGCACGCGCTGCACCACCTTGATCCAGTTGCCGGTGGCGTTTTGCGCCGGCAGCAGCGAAAACGCCGCGCCGGTGCCGACGCCCAGTCCGGAAACGACGCCCTTGTATTCGACCTTCTTGCCGTACAGGTCGGCGACCAGCGCCACCGGCTGGCCGATGCGGATGTTGCGCAGCTGCACTTCCTTGAAGTTCGCGTCGACCCAGACCTGGTTCAGCGGAATGATCGCCATCAGCGGCGCGCCGGCGGCGACGCGCTGGCCGAGCTGCACCGTGCGCTTGGCGACATAGCCATCGACCGGCGCGGCCAGCGCGGTGCGCTGCGTCGCCAGGAAGGCCTCGCGCACCCGGGCCGCCGCGACCAGAACGCCGGGATTCTGCTCGACGCTGGTGCCGTCGGTCAGCGCCTGGTTGCTGCTGAGCTGCTCGCGCGCGGCGATTACGCCGGCCTTGGCCGCGGCGAGCGCGCTTTTGGCGTTGGCGAGCTGCGTCTGCGCATGGTTAAGCTCTTCCTTCGACACCGCGCCGTTGCCGGTCAGCGCCTGGCGCCGCGCCAGATCGTCGGCGGCGCGGGCGATGTCGCTGTTGGCGCGAACCACATCGGCGCCCCGAAGCTCGACCTGCGCGGCGAGCGAGCCATTGTTGACATACTGCGTCCGCGCCTGGCGCACCGCCTGCGCCAGCGCCGCTTCGGTCTGCGCCAGCGCCACCCGGACGTCGGCCGGGTCGAGCCGCACCAAGGTCTGGCCGGCTTTGACGAAATCGGTGTCGTCGGCCATGACGGCCGACACCGTGCCGCCGATTTGCGGCGTGATCTGGATCACATTGCCCTGCACATAGGCGTTGTCGGTCGATTCGTAGTGGCTGGCGACCAGGTATTCGTAAGCGCCCCAGGCCAGCCCGCCGACGACGACGACGCCGGCGAGCGCGGCCAGCGCTTTTTTGCGCTTCGGATTGCCGGGCGGCGCAGGCGCGGGCACGGCTGGACTGCTGGCGGTTTCGGAGTTGCTTGCTTGCGGTGTGTTCATGGTTTTGTTTGTTTATCAAAGGTCTGGGAGAAAAAGCTTCCAACGCAAAGGCGCGAAGGTGCAAAGGACGCTAAGAAGACAAGTACTCTATTTTTTATTAAATCTTTCCAACTTTGCGTTCTTTGCCACTTCGCGCCTTGGTGTTGGAAGCTGCTGTTTTCTGCTGGCAAGCAAAGCTTGCATATTTACCTATCAAATATGCCGTTTACGCTTGTTTAGCGTACATTGTTTGCTATTGTTTTAGTAGTATTTTGCATTGACGAAGCCGGCTCGGGCGCATATCCGCCGCCGAGCGCGCGAATCAGCGCCACCCGCGTGTCCAGCGCGCGGCTTGCCAGATCGACGGCGCTGCGGCGCTGCGCCAGCACCGCGGTCTCGGCCGTCAGCACATTGAGGTAGTTGCCCAGGCCCGCCCGGTAGCGCTGCACCGCGATGTCATAGGCGCTTTCGGCCGCGTCCTGCGCGGCGCGCTGCTCGGCCTGCTGGCCCACGATCGCCTGCGACGACGCGAGCTGGTCGGCCGCGTCGTGCAGCGCGTCGATCACCGCGGCGTTATAGCTTTCGATCGCCGCGTCGAGGTCGGCGGTTCTGCCGCGCAGGTTGGCGCGCAGCCGGCCGGCGTCGAAAATCGGCAGCCGCAGCGCCGGCCCGACGCCCCACTGCCGGCTGCCGGCATCGACCAGGCGGTCCAGGCCGATGCTCGACAGGCCCGCGAAAGCGACTAAATTGATGTTCGGATAGAACTGCGCCTTGGCATTGGCGACGTCGCTGGCCGACGCTTCGACGCGCCAGCGCGCGGCGGCGATGTCGGCGCGCCGGCCGAGCAGGTCGGCATCGATCACCGGCGCCAGCGCGACTGTTTTGATAGCAGCTTGCGCCGACGGGACAAGCGCCAGTCCGCCACCGGGCCGCCCCGTCAGCGCGTTCAGCGCGTTGCGCGTCAGCGCCATCTGCTCTTGCAGCGTCTCGAGCTGCAGCCGCGCCTCGGGCAGGCCGCCTTCGCTCTGGCGCAGCTCCAGCCGCGTGTCCAGGCCGGCGTTGACCCGGTCTTGCACCAGCCTCAAGGTTTCCTGGCGCTGCGCCAGCGCGCGGCGCGCCACGGCGGCCTGCTCGTTCAGCCGGACCAGCTGGAAGTAACTGCGCGCGACCTGGCTCGCCAGCAGCACCCGCGCGGCCTGGGCGTCGGCCTGCGCGGCGTAGGCAGCGCCCAGCGCGGCGTCGAGCGCGGCGCGGTTCTTGCCGAAAAAGTCCAGCTCCCAGCTGGCGTTGAGCTGCGCCGTTGCGCTGTTCAAAATTGCGCCGGCCAGCGGCGGCGGCACCGCGCCGTTGGCGGTGAAGCGCTGGCGCGTCAGATCGAGCTGGCCGCCGACTTGCGGCCGTGTCGCCGCGCTGGCGACCTCGGCCGTTGCCTGCGCGCGGGCCAGCCGGGCCTGCGCCAGTTTGAGGTTCGGGCTGCCGGCGAGCGCTTCGGCCTCGAGCCGGTTGAGCGTCTCGTCGCCAAAGTCGCGCCACCATTCGGCCGCGACCGGCGCGGTCTGGACGGCCGCTTGGGCCGAAGCCGGCGCCAGGCCGAGCGACGCCGCGTCGCGCACGCTGGCCACCGGCGCGATGCCGGACATGTCGGCGCAGCCGCCCAGCCCGGTGGCGATGATGCCGGCGGCAAGCAGGCTCGCGGCCGACACCAGCGCCATGCCGATCGACGCGCGCCAGACCGGCATCGGTTTTTGCGCCGACGCGATGTCGATGCGGTCGGGCGCCGATGCGCAGGTCGATGCGCAGCAGCGCCGATCCGGAAATTCGACGCTATGAGTCATTTTTCTCCCCTGATGCCGCTTGCAGCGTTTGCGCCGTCTCGAGCATGCGGCGCAGATAGCTTTTGAGGGTTCGCCATTCCTCAAGCGAAAACCCTGCCAGCAGCGAGTTTTGAATGGCGCAAAGCACGCCGGGGATCTCCTGGGCGGCCTGCCGCCCGGCGTCGGTCAGCTCGAGATTGACCACCCGGCG
This sequence comes from uncultured Polaromonas sp., assembly GCA_964236835.1. Taxonomy (GTDB): domain Bacteria; phylum Pseudomonadota; class Gammaproteobacteria; order Burkholderiales; family Burkholderiaceae_C; genus Polaromonas. The sequence continues at coordinate 7,838 of CAXSGT010000082.1, read as the reverse complement.
GTCGTCCGAGGATCGGCTGCGGCGGCACAGCTGCTTGGCTTCGAGCCGGTCCAGAAGGCGCGTCATCGAGCCGGCGTCGAGCTCGCACTGACGCGCCAGCTCGGCCGCCGTCGAGCCGCAGCCCATGTAGAGCTTGAGCAGCGGCACCCATTGCGCATTGGTCAGGCCCGCAGGCTCGAATTCGCGCTCGATGCCCTGGCCCATCAGCGCAATGATGCGGCGCATCAGGTAGCCGACGCTGTCGTCGGGCGTGTAGCCCTGCGCCTGGTAGAAATCGCACGCCGAGTTCGACACCGCGTCGATCAGCATAGAAGAATTGTTTTTTGAATCCATGAAGCGAATAATACTTGCTTAGGCAATAATTGTCAAGCCTATCTTTGTACAGGCAAGCTTTAACGCTAAAATTTACCGCTATGGCCACTTCCACTGCTTCCAGCGCTTCCAACGATTTGCCCGCCTCGATCGCTTCTGCCGCGGCGCCCGCGCCCAAGGCGTCACCGCGTTCGCTGTCCGGCCTGGCGCCCTTTCTGCGGCCGTATTGGCGCCGAATCGCGCTGGCGGTGTTTTTCCTGGTGATGGCCGCGGTCGCCACGCTGGTGTTTCCGCTGGCGCTGCGCGGCCTGATCGACGGCGGCCTGGACGCGCCGGACAAAGGCGAGCGGCTGATGGCGCTGCGAACGCATTTTTTCGAGCTGTTCGGCGTTGCGGCGGCGCTCGGGCTTTTTTCCGCGGGCCGGTTCTACATGGTCAGCTGGCTCGGCGAGCGCGTCACGGCCGACCTGCGCAACGCGGTGTACGCGCATGTCGTGCGGCAAAGCCCGGAGTTCTTTGAAACCACGCAGACCGGCGAGGTGCTGTCGCGCCTGACCGGCGACACGACGCTGGTGCAGACCGTCGTCGGCTCGTCGCTCAGCATGGGGCTGCGCAACGCCGTGATGGGCATCGGCGCGCTCGGCATGCTGGTCGTCACCAATCCTTATCTGATGGTGCAGGTGCTCGGCGGCCTGCTGCTGATCGTCGCGCCGTCGGTGATCTTCGGGCGGCGCGTACGCCGGCTGTCGCGCGCCAGCCAGGACCGCGTTGCCGACTCAAGCGCCATCGCCGCCGAGGTGCTCAATGCGATCCCGGTCGTGCAAAGCTATACCGCCGAGGCGCGCGAGGCGGCGCGCTTCGACGAATCGACGACGCAGGCCTTTCTGACCGCCGTGCGCCGCTCCAAGGCGCGTGCCGTGCTGGTGGCGTTCATCATCATCGCGACTTCGGCGGCGCTGCTGTGGGGCCTGTACCAGGGAACGCAGGCGGTGCTGCGCGGCGACATCAGCGCCGGCCACCTTGGACAGACGGTGGTCTATGTCATCATTTTGGCCAGCGCCGCCGCGGTGCTCGGCGAAGTCTATGGCGACCTGCTGCGCGCGGCCGGCGCCACCGAGCGGCTGATGGAGCTGCTGGCCTCGCGCTCGCCCGTCAGTTCACCGGCAAATCCGGTTGCGGCGCAGGTGGTGAGGGCCGGGAGCGCTATTAATTTCGAAGCGGTGACATTTCACTACCCGTCGCGCCCGGCGCAGCCCGCGCTCACCGATTTCACCTTAAGCGTCGCGCCGGGCGAAACCGTCGCCCTCGTCGGGCCAAGCGGCGCCGGCAAGAGCACCGTGTTCCAGCTGCTGCTGCGTTTTTATGACCCGATCTCGGGGCGCATCGAACTCGACGGCGCGCTGACCCGCGACATGTCGCTGCACGAGCTGCGCGGGCGCATCGGGCTGGTGCCGCAGGACGCGGTGATCTTCTCGACCAGCGCGCTGGAAAACATCCGCTACGGCAAGCCCGAGGCGAGCGACGCCGAAGTCATGGCGGCGGCGCAGGCGGCATTTGCCCATCAATTCATCAGCGCGCTGCCCGAGGGCTACGACACCTTTTTAGGCGAGCGCGGCGTGCGGCTGTCGGGCGGGCAGCGCCAGCGCATTGCGATCGCGCGGGCGATGCTGAAGAATTCGCCGCTGCTGCTGCTCGACGAAGCGACCAGCGCGCTCGACGCCGAGAGCGAGCGCATGGTGCAGGCGGCGCTGGAATCGGCGATGAAGGGCCGCACGACGCTGGTGATCGCGCACCGGCTGGCGACGGTGCAGCAGGCCGACCGTATTTTGGTGCTCGACCACGGCCGGCTGGTCGAGCAGGGGACGCATGCCGAACTGGTCGGCCGGGGCGGCATTTACGCCCGGCTGGCGGCGCTGCAGTTCAACGTCTGAGCCGAAGGCTTTCCAGGCTCGACCTGCTGGTACGACACCTTTTTTTCCTTGCGGGCCTGGCCGGTACTGCTAAACCCCCTGCGGCGTCGCCGCGAATTTCACACCTTGCGCCCGGCGGCGCATCAGGCCCAGACCCACCGCCGCCAGGCCGAAAAGTGCCAGGCCGCCGGGTTCGGGCACGCGGTTCGGAATGGTGACGGGTAGGCCGCCCGCAAGGTTGTACCAGCGCGGCGCATTGTTGTTGAGCTGCGTCCCATCGGCAAGACTCAGAAATGCCACCTCGCCAGGATTGACCGTGGCCAAGCCGTCCCCGAAGCCGGCGGAGGTGATGGACGGGTCGGTCATCGCGCCGTAGAAGAAGCCGACCTGGCCTTCACCGAGCGCGACCCTGAATTGGTCAGACCGAACGACCAGCTGAAACGTGCTGCGGCCCGTATAGTTGTTGCTGTAATGTCCCATCGCCTCCCAGGTGGCGACAAGCTGGCCGGGCGTCGAATTATTGATATACACGTTGGATGCGGCATCGCCCCGGGAATCGAGATCGGTGAAAGAGCCCGCAATCATGGGCAGGATCGTTTGGGTGTTCAGCGGTCGTGAGACAAAATTCGATGCCCCGCCGCCAAAGGTCACATAGCCGTTGGTGCTGACGAACAGTCCGGAATACGAGGTGCCGAAGTAATTGATGCGTTGCCCCGCTCCCATGAATGAGAAAGGGCCATCGGCGCAATCATCGCAGTTGCTGAGGCCGGCAAGTTGAGCGCCGAATGTGTTCGAGTACAGCGTGGCGCGAGCCGACGTGATCGATGCGATGGCGATAACCGCCGCGGCCAGGACTTGTAAGGTTTTTTTCACTGCGAAACTTAGTTAAATTGTGTTCATCGAATTGAGCACATTCAATGCCAATCCTTTAACTCGTTGTATTTGAAGAATATTTTTAGAAAATTTTCTTAAGGGCAGCCTAGATGTAAATAAAATCGACAAACTTGTAACGCCTTGAAACCAAATTGGCCTGAACGATCGGAACCGACTTGGCCTGCTGTTTGCGATTTTCAGCGCCTGGCCTGTTCGACGACTGAAAGCCGGCCAGGCGCATCGAGTGACGACGCCGAATTGCAAGTGATTGCAGAGAGGACATGCGTTTTACGCCCCCGCCATGAAGCCTTTGCAGTGTCGAAGTGATAATTGAATCGCCGCTGGCTGATACTTAGCAACCGTAATTTCGCCAGCCTTGCTGAAAACGCGCGACCGAACCGACAAACCAAAAAATGCCGCCATGACATCCTTGTGCGGCGACAAGGACAGGTGATGGACCCGAATGCCGATAGCCCGCTGCCCGCCGGCGCCAACGCAGTTGCCCGTAAACCCTTGAGCCGCCGCGCACGCCTGCTGGGCGCGTTGATCGCCTTCCTGGTCCTGGGCGGACTCGGCTGGCTCGCCTGGCACCTGACGCACCCCGACGCGCCGGCCGCCGGCGCGCCGGGCGCACAGGGCGCCGCCGGCGGAGGCCGGCCCATCGGTGGCGGGGGTCCGGGTGGCCCCGGCGGAGGCGCCGCGGGCGGCAGGCGCGCACTGGCAACGACCGTTGGCGTCGCCACCGCCGAGCGCGTCAGCATCCCCGTGATTCTCGAAGCGCTCGGCACCGTCACGCCGCAGGCGACGGTGAAGGTGCGGCCGCAGGTCTCGGGCGTGATGGAAAAAGTGCTGTTCAAGGAAGGCCAGATGGTTCGCGCCGGCGACGTGATGGCGACGATCGACACGCGCACCTTCGACCTGGCGCTGATGCAGGCCGGCGGCCAGCGCCAGCGCGACGAGGCGCAGCTCGCCAGCGCCCGTGTGACGCTGCAGCGCTACCGGACGCTGCTCGAGCAGGACTCGATCGCCCGCCAGGATGTCGATTCGCAGGCGGCGCTGGTCAAGCAGCTCGAAGCGACGGTGGTCATCGACAAGGCCAACGAGGGCGGCGCCCAGCTGAATCTCGGCTACGCCCGCGTGCTCGCGCCGATCAGCGGGCGCGTCGGGCTGCGCACGGTCGATGTCGGCAACGTGGTGAGCAGCGGCGACGCCAACGGCATTGCCGTCATCACCCAGCTCAGCCCGATCGACGTGGTGTTCGCCGTGCCGCAGGACCAGGCCGGCGCGCTGCAGCAAAGCGCCGCCGCCGGCGCGGTGATGAAAGCCGTCGCGCTCGACCGCGCCCGCACCGGCGTGATCGACACCGGCGTGTTCGCCTCGCTCGACAACCAGGTCGATGTGCAGACCGGCACCGTCAAGGCCAAGGCGCGCTTCGCCAACAGCCGGCTGGCGCTTTTCCCCAGCCAGTTCGTCAATGTGCAGCTGCAGGTCAGGACCATCGACGACGCGGTGACGGTGCCGGTCGCCGCGCTGCGCCACGGCAACGAGGGCGACTATGTCTATGTGCTCAATGCTGGAGAGCGCACCGTCAGCCTGCGGCCGGTGCAGCGCGGCCAGGCGACGGTCGAGAAGGTGCAGATTGCTTCGGGCCTGAAGGCCGGCGAGCAGGTGATTACCGAGGGCGCCGACCGGCTCAAGGACGGCGCCAGCGTGGTGCTGCCGGGCGACGCACCGGGCGGCGGCCGGGGCGCGGGCGGCGGCGGCAGGCGCACACGCCCCGACGGCGCGCCTGGCGGCCCCAGGCAAGGCGCTTCGCAGGCCGCCGCTGGCTCGCCGGACGGGTCGAGGACGCAAGCTTTGCGCCCCGGCGCCGAAGCCGCGGCGCCTGGCGGCGAATCGCCGAATCCGCAGCGCCGGCGCCGCGCCGCGTCGGCCGAGGAATCATGAACGAGCGCGTTGCGCCGGGCGAACAGCCGCTGCCGGGGGCGAGCGCCGACGCGTCGGCCGATGCGTCGTCTTCGAGTCCGTCGCGCCCGTTCATCCTGCGCCCGGTCGCGACCGCGCTGCTGATGGTCGCCATCGTGCTGGCGGGCCTGGTCGGCTTTAAATTCTTGCCACTGTCGGCGCTGCCGCAGGTCGATTACCCGACGATCCAGGTGCAGACGCTGTATCCCGGCGCCAGCCCCGAGGTCATGGCGCAGACCGTCACCGCACCGCTGGAGCGCCAGTTCGGCCAGATGGCGGGGCTGGCGCGTATGAGCTCGACCAGCGCCGCCGGCGTATCGATCGTCACGCTGCAGTTCGGCCTGGGGCTGGCGCTCGACGTCGCCGAGCAGCAGGTGCAGGCCGCCATCAACGCCGGCGGCTCGCTGCTGCCGGCCGACCTGCCCGCGCCGCCGGTGTATGCCAAGGTGAATCCGGCCGACGCGCCGATTTTGAGCCTGGCGATCACGTCCGACACGCTCGCGCTGACCGAGGTGCAGAACATCGTCAACACCCGGCTGGCGCTCAAAATCAGCCAGGTCGGCGGCGTCGGGCTGGTGGCGCTCAGCGGCGGGCAGCGCCCCGCCATTCGCATCCAGGCCGACACCCGGGCGCTGGCGTCCTACGGCCTGGCGCTCGACGCGCTGCGCAGCGCCATCGCCGGCGCGAATGCCAACAGCGCCAAAGGCAGCATCGACGGGCCGACGCGCTCGTATTCGATCAATTCCAACGACCAGCTGCTCACCGCCGACGACTATAAGAATCTCATCATTTCCTATCGCAACGGCGCGGCGGTGCGGCTGTCGGACGTCGCCCGGGTCGTCGAGGGCGCTGAAAACACGCAGCTCGGCGCCTGGGCCAGCGTGGCGTGCACGGCGAGCCCGGCGCAGGACGCCGACGATGTGGGCAACTGCATTGGAACGACCGGCCGGCGCTTGGTGCCCGCGATTATTTTGAATGTCCAGCGCCAGCCCGGCGCCAATGTGATCGCAACGGTCGATGCCATCAAAGAGCGTTTGCCCGAGCTGCAGTCCGGTTTGCCGGCGTCGATACGGGTCGATGTGCTGAGCGACCGCACCACCGGCATCCGCGCGTCGGTGATGCATGTCGAGATCGAGCTGCTGCTGGCGGTGCTGCTGGTGGTGCTGGTGATTTTTGCGTTTTTGCACAGTTTGCGCGCCACCGTGATCGCCAGCGTCGCGGTGCCGATTTCGCTCGTCGGCACCTGCGGCGCGATGTATCTGCTCGGCTACAGCCTGAACAATCTGAGCCTGATGGCGCTGACGATCGCCACCGGCTTCGTCGTCGATGACGCGATCGTCATGATCGAAAACATCTCGCGCTACATCGAGGAGGGCGAGGCGCCGATGGCCGCCGCGTTGAAGGGCGCCAAGCAGATCGGCTTTACCATCATCTCGCTGACGGTGTCGTTGATCGCGGTGCTGATTCCGCTGCTCTTCATGGGCGACGTGGTGGGACGGCTGTTCCGCGAGTTTGCGGTTACGCTGGCAATCACGATCTTGATTTCGGCTGTCGTTTCGCTCACGCTCGTGCCGATGATGTCGGCGCGCTGGCTGAAAGCGGAATCAAAGAAAAAAACCAGCCCGGCCGGGGCTCGGCTGCAACGATTTTTCGATGGCGTAATCACGCGCTACGACGGCGCGCTCAGCTGGGTCCTCAGGCGCCAGGGCGCGACCCTGCTTGTGGCACTGGCGACGCTGCTGCTTACGGTGCTGCTGTATCTCTTGATTCCCAAGGGGCTGTTTCCGACGCAGGACACAGGCCAGCTGCAGGCGCGGGTCGAAACCGCGCAGTCGGTGTCGTATGCCCGCATGGCTGAGCTGCAGCAGGCCGCCGCCCGCGAAATCTTGCAGGACCCGGATGTGGACACGCTGAGCTCATTTATCGGCGTCGATGCGGCGAACAACACCATGCTGCACACCGGCCGCATGCTGATCAACTTGAAGCGCCAGCGCATCGGCAGTCAGGCGCAAACCATGGATCGGCTGCGCGAGCGCGCCAGCCGGGTCGCGGGCGTGACGCTTTATCTGCAGCCGACGCAGGATTTGACGATCGACGCCGAAACCGGGCCGACGCAGTTCCGCGTGTCGCTCGAAGGCGCCGACAACAAGGTCGTCGTCGCCTGGGCCGACCGGCTGGCGCAGCGCATGGCGCAGTCGGCGAGCCTGCGCCATGTGGCGTCCGACGCCGACGCGCTGGCCAGCGCGGCGTACATCGCGGTCGATCGCGACACCGCCTCGCGCCTGGCGATTTCCACCTCGGCGATCGACGACGCGCTCTACAGCGCGTTCGGCCAGCGCATCGTCTCGACGATTTTTACCGAAACCAACCAGTACCGGGTGATCCTCGAAGCCCTCCCCGATGCGCAGGCGACGCCGGCGTCGCTGGGCAACCTGCCGCTGAAAACCGCCGGCGGCACGACGACGCCGCTGTCGTCGATCGCCAGCATCACCGAGCGGCCGGCGGCGCTGCAGATCACGCACGTCGCGCAGTACCCGGCGACGACGCTCGGTTTTGACACCGCGCCCGGCGTGTCGCTGGGCCGCGCGGTCGACGACATCAAACAGGCGGCGAAAGACATCGCCTTGCCTGCGAGCGTGACGCTGACCTTTCTCGGCGCCGCCGGCGCTTATCAGGCATCGCTGGCGAACCAGCTGTGGCTGATTCTGGCGGCGGTGGTCTGCGTGTACATCGTGCTCGGCGTGCTGTACGAAAGCTATGTCCATCCGATGACGATAC
>CAXSGT010000081.1:0-13537 GCA_964236835.1 uncultured Polaromonas sp. | reverse complement strand
TGCCGACCATAGACTTTTTCCAGCGCGTCGCTCACCTCGCCGACCGTGGCGCGCAGCCGCATCGCCTGGATGCTCAGATCGAGCAGATTGCCCGAATTGTTCTCTGCTGCGAAAGTAATAGCAGACAATGCCCGCTGTACTTGTCCAGAGTCGCGTTTTGACCGGATTTCCTTCAGGCGCGCGATCTGCCCGTCGCGCACCGCCACATTGTCGATGGCGCGCGACTCGATGGCGTCCTCGGTTTTCAGCTTGTACTTGTTGACGCCGACGATCACATCGCGGCCGGAGTCGATGCGCGCCTGCTTGTCGGCCGCCGCCGCCTCGATCTTGAGCTTGGCCCAGCCGCTGGCGACCGCTTTGGTCATGCCACCCATGGCTTCGACTTCCTCGATGATGGTCCAGGCAGCATCGGCCATGTCCTGGGTGAGCTTTTCCATCATGTAGCTGCCGGCCCAGGGGTCGATCACGTTCGGGATGTGGGTTTCCTCCTGGATGATGAGCTGCGTGTTGCGCGCGATGCGCGAGGAAAACTCGGTCGGCAGCGCAATTGCCTCGTCGAAGGAATTGGTGTGCAGGCTTTGCGTGCCGCCGAACACCGCCGCCATGGCCTCGATGGTGGTGCGAACGATGTTGTTGTACGGGTCCTGCTCGGTCAGGCTCCAGCCGCTGGTCTGGCAGTGCGTGCGCAGCATCAGGCTTTTCGGGTTTTTGGCGCCGAAGCCCTTCATGACGCGGCACCACAGCAGCCGGGCGGCGCGCATCTTGGCGACTTCGAGGTAGAAGTTCATGCCGACGGCCCAGAAAAAGCTCAGGCGCCCGGCAAAGCCGTCGACATCCAGCCCCTTGCCGAGCGCGGTTTTCACATATTCCTTGCCGTCGGCCAGCGTGAAGGCGAGCTCCAGCGCCTGGTTCGCGCCGGCTTCCTGCATGTGGTAGCCGGAAATCGAGATCGAGTTGAACTTCGGCATGTGCTGCGCCGTGTATTCGATGATGTCGCCGATGATGCGGATGCTCGGCTCGGGCGGGTAGATGTATGTGTTGCGGACCATGAACTCCTTCAAAATGTCATTCTGGATGGTGCCGCTTAACTGCTCCTGACTTACACCCTGCTCCTCAGCCGCCACCACATAGCCGGCGAGCACCGGCAGCACCGCGCCGTTCATCGTCATCGAGACGCTGACGCTGTCCAGCGGAATCCGGTCGAACAGGATTTTCATGTCCTCGACGCTGTCGATCGCCACGCCCGCCTTGCCGACGTCGCCCGTGACGCGCGGATGGTCGCTGTCGTAGCCTCGGTGCGTCGCCAGGTCGAACGCGACCGACACGCCCTGCCCGCCCGCGGCCAAAGCCTTGCGGTAGAACGCGTTGGATTCCTCGGCGGTCGAAAACCCGGCGTACTGGCGGATCGTCCAGGGGCGCACCGCGTACATCGTCGCCTGCGGGCCGCGAAGAAAAGGCTCGAAACCGGGCAGCGTGTCGGTGTGGGGCAAGTCCTTGATGTCGTCGGCCGTGTACAGCGGCTTGACGGCGATGCCGTCGGGCGTCTGCCAGTTCAAGACGCTGACGTCGCCGCCGGGCGCGGACCTGGCGGCGGCTTTTTGCCAGTCGGCAAGAGTGGCGGGTTTGAAATGTTCGGTCATGGACATGATCTTAGCATTCATAATTATAAATTTTAAATTCAATTTACGGTAAACTGCGCCGATCATGAACGCTCCGACTTTGCCGCACAACCTCAAACAGAGCGCGCTGTACGAAGAGGTCGCCGAGCTGTTGCGCCAGCGCATCTTCAGCCGCGAGCTTGCGCCTGGCAGCTGGATCGACGAGCTGAAACTCGCCGAGGAATACGGCATCAGCCGCACGCCGCTGCGCGAGGCGCTCAAGGTGCTGGCGACCGAGGGGCTGATCACGATGAAGGTGCGCCGCGGCGCTTATGTGACCGAGGTCAATGAAAAAGACCTGACCGATGTTTACCACCTGCTCGGCCTGCTGGAGAGCGACGCCGCGAGCGTGGTCGCCGCCACCGCCACGGACGCGCAGATCGTGCTGCTGCAATCTCTGCACGACCAGCTTGAAAAATCGGCCAGCAACCGCAAGCGCTTCTTCGAGATCAATGAGCAATTTCACATGCGGCTGCTAGAAATCGCCGACAACCGCTGGCGCAACCAGATGGTGGCCGACCTGCGCAAGGTGATGAAGCTCAACCGGCACAACTCCCTGCTGAAAAGCGGCCGGATCGCCGAATCGCTGGCCGAACACCGCGCCGTCATGCAGGCGCTGGCCACGCGCGACCCTGCACTGGCCGCGCAGCGCATGCGCGAGCATTTCACGAACGGACTCGAGGCGGCGGCCTAAAGCACCAGGCCGCTTGGCTGCGGCGCGCCGTGCGCCAGCGCCATCACATCGCGCGGATGCAGGGCTTTGAGGCGATGGTCGCTCCAGACCTGGCGCCAAAGCCTGCTTCCCGGCAAACCGTGGCGCAAGCCGAGCATGTGGCGGGCAATGGCGCTCCACGGCGTGCCGTCGGCGTCGAACTCGCGCGCCATGTAATCGCACATCTGCTGCTCGACGCGTTCACGCGTCAAGCCGGACGCCTCGGCGCCGAAAAACGCTGAATCCCAGGACGCCAGCCACCACGGGTTGCGGTAGGCCTCGCGCCCGACCATCACGCCATCGACTTGTTGCAATTGCGCCGCGATTTGTTCGCCACTGCTGATGCCGCCGTTGATGCAAATATCGAGCTGCGGAAAATCGTGCTTCAGGCGGTGCACCAGTTCATAGCGCAGCGGCGGCAGTTCGCGGTTTTCTTTCGGGCTGAGACCTTTCAACCAGGCATTGCGGGCATGGACGATAAAGGTGCCGCACCCAGCCTCGCTGACCGCGCCGACAAAGTCGCGAACAAAGCCGTAGCGCTCCTCCCGGTCGATGCCGATGCGGTGCTTGACCGTGACCGGCACGCTCACCGCATCGGTCATCGCCTTGACGCAGTCGGCGACCAGCCGCGGCTCGGCCATAAGACAGGCGCCGAAAGCGCCACGCTGCACCCGCTCGCTGGGGCAGCCGCAGTTGATATTGATTTCGTGGTAACCCCAGCGCTCGCCCAGCCGCGCGCAATACGCCAGGTCGGCCGGCTCGCTGCCGCCGAGCTGCAATGCCAGCGGATGCTCCTCGGCGTTGAAACGCAGATGCCGCGCGACATCGCCATGGAGCAGCGCGCCGGTGGTGACCATCTCGGTGTACAAACGCGCCCGGCGCGTCAGCAGCCGGTGAAAGTGGCGGCAATGGCGGTCGGTCCAGTCCATCATCGGCGCGACGCTCAGGCGCCAGGGATTTTCGATGCGGTCCGACACGGCGCAAGCCTGCGGATCGAGGGCAGTCGAAGCAAGAAAAGGCATGCCGGTCATTTTCCCAGAAAGCCGCACTCTGGCAGCCGTTGACCCGCGTCCCAGCGCCGCCGGCGCAGACGCCTGGGAGCCGGGACGCGGGTAATATTGCGCTATTTCATTCATTCGAAAGCAATTGCCGCCCATGGTCAACAGCCCCCAGAAAAGGACGGCCAGTCCGCGCCCCCGTCCTGCCACGGGCTATGCCGCCCGATCAGCGGCGCCTGGCCTCTCGCGGATGCGGCCGCTGCGGCTGGCTGCCGCCCTGGCGCTCTTGACGTTGCTGGCCGCCTGCACCTCGGTGCCCTTGCCTCCCTGGGCGCCTTCTTTTCCGCGTCCCGCCGCGGTTATAGCGTCGGCGCCCCAGCCGGGGTCTGCCGCTCCGCCGGCCGCCGTGCAAATTTCTCCCGTGCCGATGCCGTCGGTGACCGCAGCCCCGCAGGATGGCGTGGAGTCGTACAGCGCAGCGGTTGCCGCGCGTTTCCCGATTCCTCAGACGGTCTATGACACGCCCGGCCTGCGGTCCGGCCGCGCCTTTTTCACAACGCAGGACGAAATTCATAGCTGGCTGCGCGATCAGGCGACAGCGCTTGCACGATCGGTCGGCGTCAAGGCGGCGCTGCTTCCCATCGGAAGATCACAGCAGGGCGAGGCGCTGGAAGCATTGGTGCTGACACGCGGCACCGATACCGATCCCGCCTCGCTTCAGGCGACGCAGAGACCGACCGTGTTGCTCGTTGGCCAGCAGCACGGGAACGAGCCCGCTGGCAGCGAAGCCTTGCTGGTGATCGCCCGGGAACTGGCGCAAGGCTCCTTGCAGCACTTGCTCGAGCGCGTCAACGTCGTGATCGTTCCGCGCGCCAATCCGGACGGCTCGGCCAGGGGTCAGAAATTGACCGCCAGCGGGCGCGACCTGGGCCGCGACCATCTGCTGCTGCACACGCCCGAGGCGCAGGCGCTGGCCGCACTGACGCGCGACTACCGCCCCAAGGTCGTGGTCGATGCGCATGAATACAGCGTGCCAGGGCCCTACCTGCAGAAATTCGGCGCCGTGCAGAAGTTCGATGTGTTGCTGCAGTATTCAGCCACCGCCAACCTGCCCGAATTCTTGACCAAGGCCGATGAAGAGTGGTACAGGCGCCCACTGGTGGCGGCGCTCAAGGGCCAGGGTCTCAGCAGCGAATGGCACTACACCACGTCGGCGGATCCAGCGGACAAAAAGCTTTCGATGGGCGGCACGCAGCCCGATACCGTGCGCAATGTCGATGGCCTGAAAAACATTGTCAGCCTGCTGGTCGAGACACGCGGCGCGGACCTGGGCCGAATGCACATTCAAAGGCGCGTGCACAGCCATGTCACGGCCATCGCCAGCGTGCTCGGCAGCACCGCCCTGCGCGCCAGCGAGCTGGGCCAGCTGCGGCCCTACCTGGACAAAGAGGTCGCCGCCCAGGCTTGCAGGGGCCAGGTAGCGGTCGAGGCGGCACCCACGCCCGCGCAATACGACCTGTTGATGCTCGATCCGGCCAGCGGCGCCGACAAGGTCGTCACGGTCGATTGGGACTCGACCCTGGAGCTGCGCACGCTCAAGTCGCGCGCCCGCCCCTGCGGCTACTGGCTTTCCGCGGCGTCGAACGCCGCCGTGCAAAGGCTGCGGCTGCACGGCGTGCAGGTGCGGCGTCTGGTCGAACAAAGCGCTTTGCTCGGCGACAGCTACCGCGGGACGCCGCGCCCCGCCGGTAGCGGTGGCGACGCGGTCGTCAGGACCGAGGTTGCGCTGGTGCGGGGCGTAATCGACGCGCCCGCCAGAAGTTATTACGTGCCACTGAACCAGCCGCTGGGCAACCTTGTCGCGGCCGCGCTGGAGCCCGACACCCGCTACAGCTATTTTGCGAACCAGCTGGTCGAAAGCTTGGCCGGAGAGGCCCGCGTGCTGACCGAGCCTTCGATCACAGCCGATGAGGTCGAGTAGGCCCCTAGCGCGAGATTTTTTCCTGCCGGCGGCTTGCTGACAGGCCTACAGACAACCATCGCAATCCATGCGGCAATCGACATTCGGCCGTAAAACAAAAGGAGAACGCACTTTGCAAGACTTTCAAATGAATCCGGACATGTCATCGATGCAGGGTATTTTTTATCCGACGGGCTATGCGTTTGTCATGTTTCCCGATGCCGATTCCGCCAGGCGCGCCGCGCAGGAACTGGAAAGCGCGGGATTCGCCGGCCAGGACGTCATGTTTTTGACGCCGCACGTGATATTCAGGGACGTGGGCAAGATCACGGACGAAGACTCGACGGTAGAGCTGCCGTCTGTGGGTACGGAAGGCGCGACGGTCAATAAATACATTCATCTCGCCCGTCAGGGCCATCACGCATTGATGGTCAAGGCGCCGTCGGATTCGGACACCCAGCGTTTGATGGACGTGGCGCGGAAAATGTCATTTTCGTACGGCCAGAAATACCATATGCTGGCCATGGAAGACCTCGAGTGAGGACACTGAAAACAATTCGTTAAGTATCAATTGGATAGCATAGTATCCTTACCCAATAAGCGTAGCAGCGGTTTTTATTAAAAATCTCCGGCATTGTGCGCCAGGCTTTCGAACTTGGTGATGCGGCTGATGAACGCCAGCTTCACTGTTCCCGTGGGCCCATTGCGCTGCTTGCTGATGATGACCTCGGCCACGCCCGGCTCCTTGCACGCCTCCTTGGTGTAGTACTCGTCGCGGTAGATGAACATGATGATGTCGGCGTCCTGCTCGATGGCGCCGGATTCGCGCAGGTCGCTCATCAGGGGACGCTTGTCGGTGCGCGATTCGACGCCTCGGCTGAGCTGCGACAGTGCAATCACCGGGCACTGCAATTCCTTGGCGAGCATTTTCAGGCCGCGTGAAATTTCGCCGACGGCGGTCGCGCGGTTTTCATCGGCCATGCCGCTCGACACGCTCATGAGCTGCAGGTAGTCGACGACGATCAGGCCGAGCTTTCCGCACTGCCGCGCCAGGCGCCTGGCGTTGCCGCGCAGCTCGCTGACCGTCAGGCCGGGCGTCTCGTCGATATGCAGCGAAATGTTGCGCAGTTTTTCAATCGCTTCGGTCAGCCGCGGCCATTCGTCATCGGTCAGCGAGCCGGTGCGCAGATGCGTCTGGTCGATGCGGCCGATCGAGCCGACGATGCGCACCGCCAGTTGAGAAGCGCCCATTTCCATCGAGAACACCGCCACCGGCAGGCCTTCATGCAGGGCGACATGCTCGGCGATATTGATCGCAAGCGCGGTCTTGCCCATGGAGGGACGCGCGGCCAGCACGACGAGATCGCCCGCCTGAAAACCCGAAGTCATGCGGTCGAGGTCGTAAAAACCTGTCGGCACGCCTGTCACGTCGTTCGGGTTTTCCGACATTTCCGTCACCCGATCGAGCAGTTCCACCACCAGCGTGTCCATGCTCTGGAAACCCTGCCGCATGCGGCTGCCCTGCTCGCCGATGTTAAGAATTTTTTGCTCGGCTTCGTCGAGAATGGCGGTGACGGCCTTGCCTTGCGGATTGAACGCGTGGGTCGCGATTTCGTCCGACGCCGCAACCAGCTTGCGCAAGATCGAGCGCTCGCGGACGATTTCGGCATAGCGCCGGATATTGCCGGCGCTGGGCACATATTGCGCCAGCGCATTCAAGTAGCTCAGGCCGCCCGTTTCGTCGGCCCGGCCCAGGCTTTGCAAACGCTCATAGACGGTAATGATGTCGGCCGGCTTGGAGCCGTTGATGAGCGAGCCGATCGCCGCATAGATCAGCTGGTGCTCGTGGCGGTAGAAGTCCTGGTCGGTGAGCAGGTCGCCGACACGGTCCCAGGCGCCGTTGTCGAGCAACAGCCCGCCAAGCACGCTGGATTCGCCTTCGATCGAGTGCGGAGGAATGCGCAGCTGAGCAATCTGGCGGTCGGCGCTGTAACCTGAATCGCTATTTGAAGGAACGGCTGACATCGGTTTCCTTGGGGAAAGTTAAAGGGTACACCGCTGACACGGAAACGCTTGGAATTCGCAAATTGGCTTTTTCCAAGAAAAAAGCCACTCCAAAGAGCGGCTTTCACTGGCAAAGCAAGGCGGATGCTATTGGCAGCTCAAGCGGTTTCGCCGTAAACAGTCACCGTGATTTCGACCACGACGTCGGTATGCAGTGCAACGCTGACCGAATGGTCGCCGACGGTTTTGATAGGGCCGGTCGGCATGCGAATTTGCGATTTGGCAACCGCAAAGCCCTGCTTGGACACTTCCTGGGCGATGTCGGCATTGGTGACTGAGCCGAACAACCGGCCATCGACACCGGCTTTTTGCGTCAGCTTGACGGTCATGCCACCGAGCTTTTCGCCCTGGGCTTGCGACTCGGCCAGCTTGGCGGCGGCGGCTTTTTCAAGCTCGGCGCGCTTGACTTCGAATTCCTTGATGGCTCCGGCGGTGGCGCGGCGGGCGCGTCCGCCGGGGATCAAAAAGTTGCGCGCATAGCCGTCCTTGACTTTGACGACTTCGCCCAGATTGCCCAGGTTCACGACTTTGTCGAGCAGAATAATTTGCATGATGGTGTGTCCTTACAGGCTCTTGTGCTGATCGCTGTAAGGCAGCATCGCGAGGAAGCGGGCGCGCTTGACGGCGGTGTTGATCTGGCGCTGGAAAATAGCGCGGGTGCCAGTGAGGCGCGCGGGAATGATTTTTCCATTTTCCGACACGAAATCGCGCAGCGTGTCGATATCCTTGTAGTCGATTTCTTCGACGCCGGCGGCGGTAAAGCGGCAAAAACGCTTACGCTTGAACAGCAGCGACTGGGTGTTGCGCTTGGGGCGCTTGTCTTTGTTAAAACGTTTCGGTCCGGGCATGATGGACTCCTTAAATTAAATTCGAGACTGTTTGCTCCGCCTGGAAAATCGGCTGAAGCGCTTGAATATGAAACACGACGCCTTTGCCGGCACGCACGTTAATCAAAAAGCCGGTGAACCCGAAAGCTTGTCCCAATGCAAGCCCGGCTGTCTGCTCAGCCAGCGCTGCGAAGGCAACCGCTTTGATCGTCAGCTTGACTTTTCTAGCAACGCCGGCTTCGACAATTTCAGACTCGTGTTCGAGCAGAAAATTGACAGCCGGAATGCCGGCGGGGGTATAGCGAAGCGGGCTTGACTCGGCGATACGGGCGGTCAGTTCAACGTGGTTCACTGCAAATCTATCGGCGCAGCACAGCGTTGGTCGGGCATCGGGCGGCTTAGGCCGCAAACTCCTGCTGCTGGGTTTTGCGGGCTTCCTCCCGCTCGACATTGCGCATCATCAGCGACGGGCCGGTTTCAGCCTTTTTCTTCACCACGGTCAGGTGGCGCAGCACCGCGTCGTTGAATCTGAATGCGTGCTCGATCTCTTCCATCACGGCCTGGCTGGCTTCGATGTTGATGCAGAGGTAGTGGGCTTTGGCGAGTTTCTGAATCAGATACACCAGTTGCCGGCGGCCCCAATCCTCGACCCGGTGCACGGTCCCGCCGCCGGCGGTAATCATGCCCTTGTAACGCTCCAGCATGGCCGGAACCTGCTCGCTTTGATCCGGATGGATCAGCAAGACGATCTCGTAGTGACGCATAACTCTCCTTGTGGTTTGAAAATAAAGCCGCCCCAGCGTCGTTAAGGGTGCGGCAAGGCCAAGCCCGCGATTATAGCCTTTTGGCGGCATATGACCGGCTTCGGAGTCAAAACAGACGGCAAGCGCCGATCAGTTCGCCAGGAGCTTCCAGGTGTCGATCACGGTGTCGGGATTGAGCGACAGCGATCCTATTCCCTGCGCTTTGAGCCAAAGCGCAAAGTCCGGATGGTCGCTCGGCCCCTGGCCGCAGATGCCGACATACTTGCCTTGGCGGTTGCAGGCGGAAATAGCCATGGTCAGGAGCGCCTTGACGGCAGGATCGCGTTCGTCGAAATCCTTGGCCAATATCTCCAGGCCCGAGTCACGGTCCAAGCCCAGCGTAAGCTGGGTCAGATCGTTCGAGCCGATCGAGAAGCCGTCGAAATACTCGAGAAACTGGTCGGCCAGCACCGCATTGCTCGGAATCTCGCACATCATGATGATGCGCAAGCCGTCCTCACCGCGCTTGAGGCCTTGCTTGGCCAACAGCTCGATCACGGCGTCGGCCTGCGCCAAAGTGCGTACAAACGGCACCATCATCTCGACGTTGGACAGGCCCATGTCGCGGCGCACGCGCCGAAAGGCTTCGCATTCCATTGCGAACGCCTCGCCGAAATCAGCGCTGACATAACGCGCCGCGCCCCGGAAGCCGAGCATCGGGTTTTCTTCTTCCGGCTCGTAGCGCGAACCGCCGATCAGCTTGCGGTATTCGTTCGATTTGAAGTCCGACAGGCGAACAATCACCGGCTTGGGCCAGAAAGCCGCTCCTATGGTGGCGATGCCTTCGGCCACCTTGTCGACGTAAAACGCCCGCGGCGAAGCATGGCCGCGGGCGATGCTTTCAACGGCCTTCTTCAAGTCGGCGTCAACATTCGGATAATCCAGAATCGCCTTGGGATGGACGCCGATGTTGTTGTTGATGATGAATTCCAGCCGCGCCAGGCCGACGCCGTGGTTGGGAATCTGGCAGAAGTCGAAGGCCAGCTGCGGATTGCCCACGTTCATTGTGATCTTGATGTCGATCGGCGGCATCGCGCCGCGCTGCACTTCGGTCACTTCGGTTTCGAGCAAGCCGTCGTAGATGTTGCCGGTGTCGCCCTCAGCGCAGCTCACCGTCACCAGCATGCCGTCGGTCAGCGACTCCGTCGCGTCGCCACAACCCACGACCGCCGGAATGCCCAGCTCGCGCGCGATGATGGCGGCGTGGCAAGTGCGCCCGCCCCGGTTCGTCACGATGGCGCTCGCGCGCTTCATGACCGGCTCCCAGTTCGGATCGGTCATGTCGGTGACCAGCACGTCGCCGGGCTGGACTTCGTTCATCTGGCTGATGTCATGGACGATGCGGACCGGGCCGGTGCCGATCTTCTGGCCGATCGCCCGGCCCACGGCCAGGACGGTTCCGCTGGCCTTGAGGGTGTAGCGCTGCTCGGCCTTTCCCTTGGACTGGCTTTTCACGGTTTCAGGACGCGCCTGCAGGATATAGATGCCGCCGCCCAAGCCGTCTTTGCCCCACTCGATGTCCATCGGGCGGCCGTAGTGCTCTTCGATGATTACGGCATAGCGTGCCAGCTGCAGGACATCGGCGTCGGTCAGCGAATAGCGGTTGCGCAACTCGACGGGAACGTCGGTCGTCTTCACGAGCTTGCCGCTGGCTTTTTTCTCTTCGGCGCTGGTGAATTCCATCTGCAGCAGCTTCGAGCCCAGGTTGCGCCGGATAAGCGCGTTTTTGCCGGCTTTGAGCATCGGCTTGTGGACATAGAACTCATCCGGGTTGACCGCGCCCTGCACCACCGTCTCGCCCAGGCCGTAGCTCGAGGTGATGAACACCACGTCCTCGAAACCGCTTTCCGTGTCGATGGTGAACATCACGCCCGCGGCGCCGAGATCGCTGCGCACCATGCGCTGCACGCCCGCCGACAAGGCCACGCCGGCATGGGCGAAACCCTTGTGAACCCGGTAGCTGATGGCCCGGTCGTTGTAGAGCGAGGCGAACACCTCTTTCATCTTGTGCAGGATGTCGTCGATGCCGACCACATTCAGAAAAGTTTCCTGCTGGCCGGCAAACGACGCATCGGGCAAATCCTCGGCCGTGGCGGACGAGCGAACGGCGAAGCTGGCCTGTGGGTTGCCCTCGGCCAGGCTGGCGAAGCTGCCTCGGACAGCCCGCTCGAAGTCCGGCGGAAAAGGCTGGGCCTCGACAAGCGCTCGAATCCGGTTGCCCGCTTCGGCCAGCGCCCGCACATCGTCGGTATCGAGCGCATCTAAAATCGCATTGATTTTGCTGTCCAGACCATCGTGCGCCAGAAACAAACGGAAAGCGTGCGCGGTGGTGGCAAAGCCGCCCGGCACCTGTACGCCCCCAGGCCCGGTGGGCAGCTGAGAGATCATCTCGCCGAGGCTGGCGTTTTTTCCGCCGACCGATTCGACATCGGTCATTCTCAGGTTTTCAAACGGCACGACCAGGGCGGTCGACTCGAAACGCTGGGACATAAAAAGACTCCATAAGGTTTAAAAAATACGGTGATTGCCCGGCGCAGGGCACGGTTTTATTGTTCTTCTAGGACGTTGATGGGCGTGCCGGGAAACAGTGACTCGATAATCGGCACGATTGTAGAGGCCGCTGTCCCGACGCCCGATGTTGAGTTTCCACCCTCCTGAGCGCTCTTTCCATGTCCCAACGCACCGTGTTTTTCATCTCCGACGGCACCGGCATCACCGCCGAAACCTTCGGCAACGCCATCCTGGCGCAGTTCGAGATCAGTCCTCGCCATGTGCGCCTGCCATTTACCGACAGCGTCGATAAAGCGCATCAGGCGATACGGCAGATCAACCACGCGGCGGAACTCGAAGGCATACGCCCCATCGTTTTCACGACGCTGGTGAACGTCGATATCCTGGCGGTCATCAAGGCACATTGCAACGGCATGCTGCTGGACATGTTCGGCATGTTTTTGGCGCCGCTGGAAAGCGAGCTGGGGCTTAAATCCAATCATCGGGTGGGACGCTTTTCAGATGCGTCCAAAAGCAAGGCCTACGACGAACGGATCGAAGCCATCAATTTCTCGCTGGCGCACGATGACGGCCAAAGCCACCGCGACCTGGCGGGCTCGGACGTTATTTTGATCGGCGTCAGCCGCAGCGGAAAAACACCGACTTCGCTGTATCTGGCGATGCAGTACGGCCTCAAGGCATCGAACTATCCATTGATCCCCGAGGACTTCGAGCGCCGGCAGTTGCCGCCGGCGCTGCTGGCGCACCGCAAGAAAATATTCGGCCTGACCATTTCGCCCGACCGGCTGAGCCAGATCAGAAACGAGCGGCGGCCCAATTCGACCTACGCCAGCTTGGCAAATTGCCGCCACGAAGTCCACGAGGCCGAAGCCATGATGCGGCGTGAAGAGATTCGCTGGCTTTCGACCACCACCAAGTCGATCGAGGAAATCTCCACAACGATCCTTCAGGAAATACGGCCTGAGCGGCTGGTTTATTAAAACGGGCTGTTACGCGATCGTCCGCCGTCAATAGCAAGAGCCAATTTTATTAATAGGGAAAATCTATTTAATTAAACCTATCGTTTTACATATACTATTAAATTCATCTGTTTTTAACTTTGCCATCCTTATCAGAAAGCGGCCCATGTCACTTATCAACACCGAAATCATCCCGTTCAAAGCCAGCGCGTACCAGAACGGCAAATTTGTGACCGTTACCAATGAACAGCTGAAGGGGAAATGGTCGGTCTTCGTTTTTTTTCCCGCGGCATTTACTTTTGTTTGCCCCACCGAGCTCGGTGACTTGGCCGACAACTATGCTGAATTCCAGAAAATGGGCGTGAACATTTATGGCGTTTCGACCGATACCCATTTCACCCATAAGGCCTGGCACGACAGCTCCCCGGAGATGAGCAAAGTGACTTATGCATTGCTCGGCGATCCGGGCCATCGGCTGGCAAAAGCATTCGACGTGCTGATCGAGGACGGCGACGACGCGGGCCTGACGCTGCGTGGCACCTTCATCATCAACCCGGAAGGCAAGATCATGACCATCGAAGTGCATCCGGACGGCATCGGCCGCGATGCGAAAGAATTAATGCGCCGCGTCAAGGCCGCCCAATATATCGCCGCGCATCCAGGAGAAGTTTGCCCGGCCAAGTGGAACGAAGGCGCCGAGACGCTCAAACCTTCGTTCGATCTGGTCGGCAAGATATAAAACGCGTTTTTGTCGGTGTGCCAAGCCCGGGCGTGCTCGTTCCCGGGCTTTTTTATTTTCCACCCTTAACCTGAAGGCAAATCCATCATGCTCGACGCCGGCACCAAGGCCCAGTTAAAGAACTATCTCGAGCGCGCCAGTCAGCCCATCGAGATCGTCGTCTCGCTCGACGATAGCAAGGCTTCGGGCGACTTGCAGGCGCTGCTTGAGGACATCACCGAATCGTCGCCGTTGGTTAAGATTGCAGAGAGCCGCGACGACAATCACCGCAAGCCCTCGTTTTCGATCAACCGGCCTAGCGAGAAT
>CAXSGT010000080.1:0-13698 GCA_964236835.1 uncultured Polaromonas sp. | reverse complement strand
CGGCAACCATCCAGCGGCTGCACACGCTGGGCGCAGAGCCGGCCTTTATGACCGGACCGGCCTTTGTCGATTTCATGACCAGGGACTCGGCGCGCTGGGCCAGGGTGATTCGCGACGCCGGCGTCACCGTCAACTAAAAAATAAGCGCCATGCGGCTCGCGCGTTATTCGCTGCACGACTACCGGCTGCCGTATGAACGGCCGGTGCGCTGGAGCGACATTGTGGAGGGCGCAGCCCAGTTCATGCTGCTGCGGCTGGTGTCGGACACAGGCTGCACAGGCGTCGCCGAAATGACGATCAAGCCCACCTGGACCGGGGCGTCGCTGCGCAGCCTCGCTGCGTCGCTCGACGATATTTTCATTCCGCTGCTGCGAACGCTCGATCTCACCGACCCCAGGGTAGTGCGCGGCCACCTGGAAGGCATACCTGAAAACCACGCCGCCAAGGCGCTGATCGACAACGCCGTCTGGGACCTTGGCGCCGCGGCGCGCGGCACGGCGCTCTGGCAATCGTGGGGCGGCGCCGAAACCGTGCCGCTGTCATTCACCGTGACGCGCCAGGCGCCGGCCAAGATGGCGGCCGAAGCCGTCCAAATGGTCGAGCGCCACGGCTTCGAAACCTTGAAAATTAAGGGCGGACAGGGCCTGACCGCCGATGTCGATGCGATACGCCAGCTGCGCGCCGCGCTGGGTAGCGGCACGCGGCTCTATGTCGATGCCAACGGCGCGTATTCCCCGCCGGACGCCTTGGCTTATGTGCAAGCAATGGCCGACGCCGGCGCCGAGGTCGTTGAAGACCCGTGCATGCTCGCGCCCGACGCGGCCTTCACGCAATTGCAGCGGGCCAGCGCCACGCCGGTGCTGGTCGATTTTGCCTGCGGGTCGCCGCGCGATATGCGGCTGTTCATCGCCGCCGGAGCCCGCGCCTTCAGCCTCAAGCCGGGGCGTTTCGGGCTTTCGGACACGCTCGCCATGCGCGAGCTTGGCCACACGGCGGGCTGCCGCACGCTCGTTGGCATGTTCGGTGAAAGCGCTCTCGGCACACTGACGGCGCTGCAGCTGGCGTCAACGCTGCCGCCCGGTTCGCTGCCGGCGGAAACCACTTGGTATCTGGCGATGACAGCGCAGATCACGCAGGAGCCGATGACGATCAAAAACGGCGCCATCCGCCTGCCCGCCAGCGCTGGAAACGCCGCGCTGATCGACTGGAAGCATTCGGCGCTCTCGACAATTCAAGGAGACATGACATGAAAAGATTCACCGCCAACGCCGCGTTCCGGCTCCTGCGCCTGCTGCTCGCCGGCACCGCTGCCTTCATTGCCGCCTCTGGCGCGCTGGCGCAAAGCTATCCCGCCAAGCCGATCCGCTTCATCGTGCCTTACCCGGCGGGCGGCGGCACCGACATCGTCGCGCGCCTGCTGGCCGCCAAGCTGACGGCGAGCATGGGCCAGCCGGTCGTGGTGGACAACAAGCCCGGCGCCAGCACCATCATCGGCACCGACCTGCTCGCCAAGTCGCCCGCCGACGGCTACACCATCGGCATCATCACCGATTCGCATGCCATCAACACGACGTTTTTCCCCAAGCTGCCGTACGACTCGGTCAAGGATTTCGAGCCGGTCACGCAACTCGTCTTCGTGCCGCTGGTGCTGGTGGCGAATCCTTCGCTGAACGTCAAAACCCTCGCCGAGCTGATCGCCGCCGCGAAAGCCAAGCCGGGGCGTATCAACTACGCGTCGATAGGCAACGGATCGCCGCACCAGATCGCGATGGAATACCTCAAATCGATGGCCGGCATCAGCATGACGCACATACCCTACAAGGGCGTCGCGCCGGCGCTGACCGACGTTGTCGCCGGCCAGGTCGATGTCATGTTCACCGGCACCTCGTCCGCCGCTCCCTACGTCAAGGCCGGCAAGCTCAATGCGCTGGCGGTGTCGAGCGCCAAGCGCCAGCCGTCGATACCCGAGACGCCGTCGGTCGCCGAAGCCGGCCTGCCGAAGTTCGATTTCATGACCTGGTACGGCCTGGCCGTGCCTGGCGGAACGCCGGCGAGCATCGTCCAGCGCCTGAACCAGGAGGTCGAGGCCGCACTCAGGCAGCCCGACATCAAGGAGCGGCTGGCGGCGCTGGGGCTGGTCGGCGCGCCGACTTCGCCGGCCGAATTCGCCGCCTTTATCCAGACCGAGGCGGTGAAACTGGCGCGCATCGTCAAGGCCGCCGGCGTCAAGCCCGAGTGAAGCGCGAAGGGAATCGACCATGGAGCAGGTTCTTTCAGGTTTTCGGGTGCTCGACCTCGGCAGTTTCATTACCGCGCCGTATGCCGCGATGCTGCTGGGCGAGCTTGGCGCCGACGTCGTCAAGATCGAAAAGCCCGGCACCGGCGACCCGTTCCGCGCGTTCGGCAGCGGGCTGTACAGCTCGCACTTCCAGGCGCACAACCGCAACAAGCGCAGCGTCGCGCTCGACTTCACCAAGCCGGCCGGCCGGGCGGCGCTCGACGCGCTGATCGCGACTGCCGACGTGCTGCTCATCAATGTGCGGCCGGGCGTCGAGGACAAGCTCGGCGTTGGCGCGGCGCGGCTGCAGGCGCTCAATCCGCGCCTGGTGTACTGCGCCATCACCGGCTACGGCGCCGACGGGCCATACGCCGAGCGGCCCGCGTATGACAACGTCGGGCAGGCGCTGTCGGGCTGGCTGTCGATGTTTCATGAAGGAAGCGACGCGCGCGTCGCCGGGCCGGCGGTGTCGGACGCGTTGACCGGTCTTTTCGCCTGCATCGGCATCCAGGGCGCGCTGCTCGAGCGCGAGCTCACCGGGCGCGGCCGCAAGGTCGAAGTCAGCATGCTGGAAGCGACGCTGGCGTTCGCCACCGAGCCGCTGGGCAAGCTGTTCGCCAGCGGCAAGCCGGTGGCGCATTACGCGCGCGCGGCGGCGTCGCAGTCTTTTATCGTGACCTGCCAGGACGGCAACCGGATCGCGCTGCATCTTTCCTCGCCCGACAAGTTCTGGCGCGGCCTGCTCAAGGCTATTTCGCGCGAAGACCTGCAGGAAAAATACCCCGATCGCGCGGCGCGCATTGCGCGCTACGACGACCTGGCGCTCGACCTGGCCGGCGCGTTCGCGGACCAGCCGCGCGAGCATTGGCTGCCGCTGCTCGAAGCCAACGACGTACCGTTCGCGCCCGAGCGGCGGCTCGAAGAGCTTGCGGACGACCCGCAGGTCAAGCACCTGGGCGTGTTTTACGAAATGACGCATCCGCGCTACGGCAGCGTTCGGGCAGCGCACCGGCCGGTGCGCTACGACGGCGACAACCGCAGCGACTTTTTGCCGCCGCCGGACCTGGGCGAGCACACGCGGGAAGTGCTGCTGGCGGCCGGACTGACTGCCGCGGACCTGGAAAACCTGTCGAAGGAAGGCGCCATCTGATGGACTTCGCGATTCCCCAGGAACTGCGCATGCTGCGCGACTCGGCACGCCGCTTCGTCGAGCAGGAACTGCTGCCGCTGGAGCCGCTCTATGCCAACGACGCCGACATTCCCGACGACGTGCGGGCGTCGCTGCAGGCCAAAGCCAAGGAACTAGGCTTCTGGATTTTCGACCTGCCCGAGGAATACGGCGGCGGCGGCGTCGGCTACCTCGGCATGTGTCTGGTGTTCGAGGAGCTGGCGCGCTGCAACGTGCCGTCGTTCCGCGCGCCGACCGTTTTCACGCCGTACCTGGGTTCGGTGCTGTTCAGTTGCACGCCTGAGCAGCGGGAAAAATACCTGCTGCCCGTCATCGCCGGCGACAAGCGCACCTGCTTTGCCCTGACCGAGGCCAACGGCGGCTCGGACCCGTCGCAGATGCGCACCACGGCGGTCCGCGAGGGCGATGGCTTTCGCATCAACGGCAGCAAAATTTTTATTACCGGCGCCGACAAGGCCGACTTCGTCCAACTGTTCGCGCGCACTGGCGACACGGCGGGCGGCGTGTCGTGCTTTCTGATCGACAAGGGCACGCCGGGCATGCGGCTCGGCCAGAGCTTCGAGCTGATGTCGCCCGACCGGCCGTGGGAAATCGTTTTCGACGAGGTCCGGGTGCCGGCGTCGCAGATGGTCGGCGCGCCCGGCAAGGGCTGGGAGCTGGCGCGCGGCTTTCTCGATGTGGGCCGGCTGATCCACGGCCCGAAGGCGATCGGGCGCGCCGAGCGGGCGCTGGAGCTGGCGATCGCCCATGCGAAACAGCGAACGACTTTTGGCGAGCCGCTGGCGAACCGGCAGGCGATTCAGTGGATGA
Organism: uncultured Polaromonas sp.; assembly: GCA_964236835.1. GTDB lineage: Bacteria > Pseudomonadota > Gammaproteobacteria > Burkholderiales > Burkholderiaceae_C > Polaromonas. Next base: position 9,421 of record CAXSGT010000080.1, on the reverse strand, counting down.
TCGCCGACTCGGCGGTCGAGCTCAGCGCCGCGCGCCTGATGACCTACCACGCCGCCTGGAAGGCCGACCAGGGAATGAATTTTCATGTCGAGGCGTCGCAGGTCAAGCTCTATGCCGACGACATGTACCTGCGCGTTGTCGATAGGGCCATCCAGATTCACGGCGGCGTCGGTTTGTCGCGCGAGTTGCCGCTGGAGCTGATGTTTCGCGACGCGCGCAGCCGCACGATCACCGAAGGGTCGTCGGAAATGCAGCGCATCATCATCGCCCGGGAACTGCTCTCTGGGAAATCGCCGGTGAACCGGATCAGCGCCTGAACGCAGGCCTGCGGGCCGCTAGTCGGCAGGCTCAGCGAACACCCGGCGTCCGAGCCGCACGAGCCCGGTCGAAAGCGCCGTGCCGCAGACGATCACGACAGCGCAAACCACCATCCAGGGCGTGAGCGACTCGCCCAGAAACAGTGCGCCGTACAGCACCGCGAACACCGGCACCAAAAACGTCACCGCCAGCGCCCGCGGCGGCCCGGCGTTTTCGATCAGCCGGAAAAAAATGATGTACGCCAGCCCGCTGCTGACCACGGCGACGACCAGCAGCGCCAGCCAGGCGTGCGCTCCGGGCGGGCGCGCGGGCCAGTACCACAGAGCAGGCAGGGCCAGCGCCAGCACGGCGCCGAGCTGGCTTCCGGCGGCGGTGACCAGCGGCGGCAGGCCGGAAAGATAGCGCTTGGTATAGCTGGCCGCGAAGCCGTAGCAGACGCAGCCCAGCAGGCAGGCAAGCACGGCCCAGCCGGGCGCCACCCCCGAAGCGCCGGGCTTGAAGCTGGCCTGGTCCCACGCCAGCATCGCCACCCCGGCGAAGCCGACGGCCAGCCCGAGCAGGCGCGACGCCGTCGGCCTGTCCTTCAGCCAGGCCCAGGCGACGAGCGCGCCGAACATCGGCACCGTGGCGTTGAGAATCGCCGACAGCCCGGTCGTGATCGACAGCAGCGCAAATGAAAAACAGGCGAACGGGATCGCCGAATTGAACAGCCCGACGACAAAAACGCGCCGCCAGTGCGTTCGCAGCGCCGGCAGCAGGCCGCGCAGCCAGACCAGCGGCAGCAAAAACAGCGTCGCAATGACGACCCGGACCGCGGCGGTCGGCAGCGGGCCGAATTCCAGCACGGCGATGCGCATGAACATGAAAGACGCGCCCCACAGGGCGGCCAGCACGACGAAATCGCCGATCCAGCTTTTTTTCGTGCCGGTCGGGGACAAGCTCAAGCCGGTTGCTCCCGCCGCGCGCCTTCGAGCCGCAGCAGGGCGGTCTTGCGCTCGAGCCCGCCGGCGTAGCCGGTCAGCGCGCCGCTGCCGCCCGTTACCCGGTGGCACGGCACGACGATGCTGAGCGGGTTGCGCCCGATCGCGCCGCCGACGGCCCGCACCGCTGTGGGGTTGCCGATGCGCCGGCTGATCTCGCCATAGCTGACCACATCGCCGTGCGAAATCGCCAGCAGCGCCTGCCACACCGACTGCTGAAAAGCGGTTCCGCGGCGCAGGTCGAGCGGCACGTCGAACGCGCTGCGCTGGCCGGTGAAATATTCGCTGAGCTGCCGGGCGGCGAGCTTGAGCACCGGATGCTCCGGGTCGATGCGCCACCCTACAATGCGCCGCGAAGGGCCGCCCCGAGCAAGCATAGCCCCCTCGGGGGGCAGCGCAGCACACGAAGTGGCAAGCGTGGGGGCCACTTCTTCTGGCAGATAACGCTGGCCTTCGGCGAACCAGAGCCCGGCCAATCCCTGGTCGGTCGTGGCGATGACGATGGCGCCCAGCGGGCTGGCAACGCGGGTCTGGACGGTGGATGCGTCGAATTTCATGATGATGAATTCCTTAAGTGTCGATGGTTTGCGGGTTTTGCCGGATCGAATTCATCGTTCATCTTCGATAATTCTGCTAAAAAGTGGCTTTTACGCATATAGGGCGTGCATTGTTAGCTATTGATTTCGTAGTAATTGGCATGTCGCCCGGCGGCGGGGCCGCCAGCCGGCCGCTCCAGGCGCGAATCACCGCGTAGCTGCGCCACGGCTTCCAGGCGCTCGACCGCAATTCCGCCTCCCTCGCCGGATTCTTCAGCCCCCGCACGCCGAGTGCCTTCTGCAGCGCCACGTCGCCCGCCGGAAACGCGTCGGGCCAGCGCAGCGCGCGCATGGCGATGTACTGCGCCGTCCAGTCGCCGATGCCGGGCAGCGTTTTCAACAGGGTAATCGTGCCATTCACATCGGCGCCGCCGTGCAGCTGCAAACGCTTGTCGGCCACAGCCCGGGCGATGCCAACGATGGCCGCCTGGCGCTGCCTGACGATGCCGAGCTGGCCGAGCGCGTCGCCGCCGGCTTCGGCCAGCACGGCAGGCGCCGGAAACAATCGCGTCAACTGCGGCCACGGCGTGTCGATCGGCTCGCCGAAGCGATCGACCATACGTTGCGCCAGCGTTCGCGCCGCCGCGACCGTGATCTGCTGGCCGAGCACCGCGCGCACCGCTAGCTCGAAGCCGTCGAGCGCGCCGGGAACCCGCAGGCCGCCGACCCCAGGAAAGCTCGCCCCGAGCACGCTGTCGATCGCGGCCGGGTCGGCGTCGAGGTCGAACATCGCGCGCACCCGGCGAATCACCAGCGGCAGGGCATCGAGCAGCGATTCGCTGACGCGCAGCACCAGCTGGCAGCGCGCTTCGTCAAAACTCGCCAGTAGCCAGCCGGAATGCGTCTTCAAGCCGGATTCAAGGCGAAATGTCCTTCCCGCGCAGGGCTGGTCTGCCTGAGTAGCTACGAATTCAATAGCGTCGATGGTTCTTTTGGCGAAAAACGCCAGCATGGCCGCGACATCGTAAGGCGGGCGGTAGCCAAGCCGCACCGTAATGGCGCCGCCCGCCGCCGGCCCGGCGCCCTGGCGACGCAATTGCGTCGGATTGAGCCGGTAATGCTGCGCAAAAGCGGCGTTGAAACGCCGCACGCTGGCAAAGCCGCTGGCAAGCGCGACCTGCGTGATCGGCAGCTTTGTGTCGGCGAGCAGCTGCTTGGCGCTCAGCAGCCTGCGCGTCTGCAAGTATTGCAGCGGCGTGACGCCCAGCTGCGCCTCGAAAATGCGCCGGACATGGCGGCTGCTGACGCCCAGGCGCGCGGCCAGCTTTTCAACTGACGGGACAGAGTCAGTCCAGCCATCGGGTTCGTCGAGCAGGCGGGCGGCCTGGTGCGCGAGGATGAATGAAGCATCCTGAATCGACCAGGCAACAGAATGCGGCGCCAGCTCGGGCCGGCAGCGCAGGCAGGGCCGAAACCCCGCGCTTTCGGCCTGCGCCGCGTGGTGAAAGAAGCGGCAGTTTTTGCGTTTCGGCGTTTTGACGCCGCACACCGGCCGGCAGTAGATGCCCGTCGAGGTTACGCCGGTGAAGAAACGGCCATCGAAACGCGCATCCTTCGCCTTCAGCGCGAGGTAGCAGTCGTCATCGGCGAGCAGGGCGGTTTTCTGGGTCATGCGGCCATGTTACGGCGGCGGTTTCGCGTCGGCTGGCCGTTTTCGGACAGCTTATGCATGGCGCGTTCGCCGTTGTATGGCCGCCTGGCGGTCAATCAGGCAAATCGCCTCGCTTAGCTAGCATGCCATTTTGGCCTGGATAGTTAGCTTCGGGTGTTACTATCGTGGCACCTTTTGGAGTACGTGATGCCCTCTACCACTTCGCTCAAGCTCCCTGACGCTTTGAAGACCACCATTGCCAAAGTCGCTGCTTTTGAGGGGAAAACTTCGCATGCGCTGATGGTGGACACCTTGCAGTCAGCCATGGAAGATGCTTTGGCACGCCAACAGTTTTATGCCGATGGCGAGGCGTCTTATCAGGACGCTTTGCACATCAATGCCGTCTTCAGCGGGGCGGATGTCAAAGCCTACGCGCTGGCCTGTGTTGCGGGTGGCAAGCCGGCAAGGCCGCAGGCGGTGCGGTTGGATGCGGCAAAGCCAATGATCCCAGTCAATGACTGAGCTGGTTTATGCCGGGCAAGCGTTGCTGGACCTTGAAAGGCTGGCTAATTTTCTGCTGCAAACCGACCCGCAAGCTGCACAGGACACCGCCGTTCTGATCTTTGAAGCGCTGGAGGTTCTGCCGCGGCACCCCGAGATAGGCCGCAAAGTCCACTTTGGGCAACGCGAGCTGGTGATTTCACGGGGGCGAACCGGTTACCTGGCACTCTACCGATTTTTGCCCCATATCGACCGCATAGTGGTGCTGGCATTGCGGCATCAGCGGGAATCTGGATACAAAGGCTTGTAGAGCTGCGCTTACAGCGACGCTGGAGGTCGCAGGCATCGCTTTCGATGAGAGCCTGTTCTCTACGCTACTCAAAGCCTTTACGTGCGCCACGCATCGTGACTACCGTTTCAAATCAACCAGCTGGTTGAACTTGCGTCGTGAGCTTTAGTCCCAAGGCGCGGCACACACGGGCGATCGTGTCAAAGCGCGGCTGGGAGTTAGGGCGCAGCGCCTTGTAAAGCGCCTCACGCGTCAGGCCGGCCGCACGGGCTACTTCGGTCATGCCACGGGCTCGGGCCACAACGCCCAGGGCGTGCATCAACTCGGAGGAATCATCGTCCTCAAGCACCACGCTCAGATAAACGGCAATGTCCTCATCGGTTCTGAGGTGCTCGGCCAGATCGAACTCAGGCAGATCGGCCACGTTGATTTTTTTGCTCATGGGTTACTCCTTGAAAAAGAGGGTATCGGCGAGTTTTTTGGCCGCTGCAATATCGCTGGTCTGACTGGACTTGTCGCCGCCACCCAACATGACGATCAACACTGGGCCGTGCTGAACGTAATACATGCGCCAGCCCGGGCCAAAAAACTCGCGCATCTCAAACACACCATCACCCACCGGCTTCACATCACCCAACATGCCGCGCTGCAACTTGTCCAGGCGCATCCCAAGGCGAATGCTCGTCATGTGGTCGCACAGACCCTCAAACCATGCGTCGAATTCGGGCAGGCGCTTGATAGTGAACATCGGATTATTGTAATCACTTGTTCACGAATTTGACGCTTTTGTGGTCAGGTTCCATTAATGAAGTCAGGCTGTAGTTCAAGCCGCTTGGGATAGGGGTGTGGGAAACGGCTTTGACGGATGCATCGCAGTGCTTATCCCGTGAGCTGCATCTAGAATTGCTATGAAATCAATAGCTGTCTGCGTGCTATCCATATGCGCTAGAGGCTGATTGGCTCTAAAAATGGGTTGATTTTCGTCAGAGCGAGTCTTTCACGGTCTAGATGGCTTCCATCGGTGATGTTGTAGCGCTTTCAAAGTCAGATGTTGGATTGCAAGACCCAATACTATTCCGAGATTGCCGAGATTGCCGCCCATGCCTTGATGGTCAATGCCAAAGATGAAGCTGCGGCAGGCTTCTATCGGCATCATGGCTTCATTGCACTGTCTGACTCGCCGCTGACGCTGTTCCTGCCGCTGGTCACGGCGCTTGCGTCCCGGAAAACGAACGGAAAGGCAGGTTAAGAGAATCATTCTCGAAACTCGCTGTTTTGCTTTGCGGGAATAGAGAAACACTTTCCAGAACACTCAAGACAAAAAGGAAAATCGGAAACCTGACCCTCGGTTTTTGCTGAGCTTTGTGCGCTCTCAGTTTGCTTCGACGGCGATAAAAATTCTTTCGATAAATAAAAAATATATAAAATGTGCTTAGGATGTTTTACAGGTAAAAAAATGGCAAAAAATGTGCGGGAAATCGCATCAGAAATTGATGCATTCATGAAACGAAAAACTCTGAACTTTTGGACGCTGCCATGGCAGCAGTTCTATTCGGTTGTGGAGCGTGAGCGCATTAGGGAGGCGTTCCAGATGGAGCTCAAAGCTGCTTTCAAACCATATGCAATCGAAATCAATTACGGCGTCAACGCGATTGAGATTTTTCGCGAAGCCAATTTTGGACCACAGGACTACACATTATGAAAACTTGGTGCGAACCACTCAAAATGTCGCATGGTGGCTATGTCTATGGCGGTGCAGCGCGCAATGTGCGTATCGCAAATTTTGGTGGTATGCCTGCAATCCTCATGCGGGTTTTTGAAGAGGCGAGCAGCCTTACATCTAAGCCAATCCATAAAAACAATGTGGTCCAGCTCAGGACGAAATTAAAGCGGGCATAGGGCGAATGGCACTTACTTTGGCTGTTTGGCCTTCAGCCATGGATGCAAATGTTTGAAGGCAAAAGGAGGCGGCTAGCCATAGATCGATAGGATGGATTGTTTATGAAGCACCCAAATCATCAGCCGCACCATATATTGCTAAAATGCAATACATGAACGCCGTCTTGCTTTGCACGCGCCAAGGATGCTCGAAGCGACGACTCTATCGTTGAAGTAGTCGTTTGGCGACTTTCGGCGCCACTTCCTCCAAGTGAGCATTTATACAAGTACCGTCTGTATTACGGTGCCGACGGTGTCTGTTGGGTGCGTTACGACAATGAGCGAGGCAGGGCGATCACGGCACGTCGGTGAAAAGGAAGAGGGCTACCCCTTTACGACTATCGACCAATTGTTGGACGACTTCGAGCGTGATATCGCAGGCTGGAGGTGACTCATGAAGGCCATTATTGAGGTAGCAAAGCGAGGCGCCGCGATTCGTTCGGCCAGGCAGCAAATTACAGCAGCGCGCCTTGGGCAAGAGCCTGACTATCGCTTGAGCTTCGAGTCGACTCGGATGCTCTTCTCCGAGTTCACGCCGGCGCGTCTTGAACTGCTCGACACGTTGCGCCGTGTGGGGCCATGCAGCGTTTATGCGTTGGCGAAAGCTGCGGAGCGCAATTACTCGAACGTTCACACAGACGTGGCCCGCTTTGAGGAACTCGGCTTGATCGAACGTGGAGTAGAGGCGAGCGTCCTCGTTCCTTATGACGCGGTCGAGATCCTTGTGCCGCTTGCTCAGGTTGCGTGAGTCTGCGGCCGAACTCAAAGTTTTCGATTTAGCGCTCGTCGCCCTCGCGTGGGGATTGGCCGCCGGCGCGGGCCATGATCCGGTCAAAAGCCTGCAGGTCGGCACGTTCGACCCGGCTGCGAAAGTAATCCTGTGTGTCGAGCACGGCCAGTTTCTCGGCAGCGGCCATGGTCACAAACTGATTGATGCTCGTGCCGTCGCGTTTGGCGACGCGCTCGATGGCCGCGCGCAGCGAGCGCGGCAGACGCAGCGGATAGGTGGCGACATCACTCATGGCAGGCTCCTTAAAAAGTCTCCCGGCGTGAGCACCAAAAGCTCAAACCGCTGCGCGGCCTCCCGAAAGTGCCGCAGATTAAAACTCAGCAAAGCATTCGCCCCAAAATTCACCGCGGCTTCGAGCACCATCTCGTCGCCGGGGTCGCGCAACTGGGGCCGCCAGCGGTAATGCACCATGACCGGTGTGGCCAGGGCAATCAGGGCGTCCACGAAACTCTCGACCTCATGCACACTCAGGCCAGCGGCTGCGACATCCTCAGCGCGCAGGCAGATGGCCTCGTATTCCATGGCCAATGCCACGCTGGCGCCAAACTGCAAAGTACCCAGACGCGCCTGACGCAGCAACTCTGCCGATGCGCCGCTGGGGCTGCGTAAGGCGCTGACAATGACATCGGTATCAAAAACGACTTTCATTAATATGATATCTCTGGCGATATTATATTGTAAATGCTGCGGATTGCCATCGGAAGCCGTGCTGCAGACCGATCGCTATGGTCTCGCGCTGGGTCACTCCCGCCGGTAAAGCCTTCCCAGCCGCGCCAGTCGCTTGGCATGCACCGGCCGCACCTGATCCCAGGTGAAGCGCCATTCCCAGCAGCCTTCGCCGGTTCCGGGACGGTTCATGCGGTGTTCGCCGCCCAGGCCCAGCACATCGGGCAGTGGGTAAATGGCGGTGTCGGCGACGCTGGCGCAGGCGGCGCGGATCAGCTGCCAGTGGATGTCTTGGTCGCTGACGCTGCCCAGATAGTCCAGCACGTATCGGCGCAGCGCGGGCACTGCTTCAGCCCACCAGCCCTGCGTGGTGTTGTTGTCATGCGTGCCGGTGTAGACCACGGTGTTGCGCTCGAAGTTGTGCGGCAGGTAGGCATTGGTGTTGCCGCCATCGCCGTACTCGCCAAAGGCGAACTGCAGGATGCGCATGCCGGGCAGGCTGAATTCATGGCGCAATGCGTCCCCGTCGGGCGTGATGATGCCGAGGTCTTCGGCAATGATGGGCAGCGTGCCGAGCGCGGCTTCGATCGCCTGAAACAGTGCTGCGCCCGGGCCGGGGAGCCAGCGCCCGCGAATGGCATTGGGCTCGCCGGCCGGAATTTCCCAATAGCCGACAAAACCCCGGAAATGGTCGATGCGAACGATATCGACCAGCTCGAAAATCCGGCGCACCCGCTCGATCCACCAGGCATAGCCCTCGGCCGCGTGGGCGCTCCAGCGGTACAGCGGATTGCCCCAGCGCTGGCCGGTGGCGCTGAAAAAATCGGGCGGCACGCCGGCGACGACCGTCGGCCTGCCGCCGGCGTCGAGCTCGAACAGATCGGGCCGCGCCCAGACCTCGGCGCTCTGGCAGGCGATAAAGATGGGGGCGTCGCCGATGATTTTCACGCCATGCTCGTTGGCATAGGCGCGCAGGTTTTTCCATTGCCGGTAAAAGCACCACTGGCCGAATTTCCAGAAAGCGATGCGTTCGGCATTCGCGGCGCTGGCCTGCCGCAGCGCCTGTAGGTCACGGCGGGCGAGCGTCGTCGGCCAGTCGCACCAGTCGCGACCGTCGTGGAGTTCGGCCAGCGTCATAAACAGCGCGTAGTCGTCCAGCCAGCTTGCATGGTGAAGGCAAAAGTCCGCGAAATCCGCCGCGTCGATAGCGCTGGCGGTCTGCGCAAAGCGGGCGGCGGCCTTGCGCAGCCGGGCCATGCGCCACGGAACGACGGCGCCGTAGTCCACACGGGCATCACTGAAGCCGGTATTCGGCAGCATATCGGCTTCGTCCAACCAGCCGTGCCGCTGCAATTCCGCCAGATCGACGAGCAGCAGGTTGCCGGCAAAAGCCGAGCTGCTCATATAGGGCGAGTTGCCGGCGCCAATGCCGCCCAGCGGCAGCATTTGCCAGAGCTTTTGCTTTGCCGCCACCAGCCAATCGACAAAATGATACGCCGCCGGCCCGAGGTCGCCGCAGCCATGCGGGCCGGGCAGCGAGGTGGGGTGCAATAGAACGCCGCTGGCGCGGGAAAATGTCATAGTCGTACGCCGATCGGCGCTTAAAAAGTGATGTCGGTGCCGGCCGCCACCAGCAGCATCAGACTATGCGCGCCCAGTCGCAAAGTTGTTTCGCCCTGGCCCTGCCAGCGGGTCACGCCGCGCGGATGCGCCGTGTCGAGCACGGCCTGCCAGACGCCTGCCGGCAGCATG
>CAXSGT010000079.1:0-13727 GCA_964236835.1 uncultured Polaromonas sp. | reverse complement strand
ATTGCGACGACCCTCTCACAAAAAACAGCGGTTGATACGGCCGCAAAATCAAATCATTGCTCACCATCACCCGCACGGGAAACCCCGGCCGGATCGTCAGCGTCGGCTGGATGCTCATATTTCGCTTAGAGCGTGTTATGAACTCGTCCCCGAAGCCAGGACCATTGCAGCCTTGGGCAACATGAGCATGGCAAAGACCACGAAATGCAGGCTGGCCAGCACCTCGGGCATACGCTCGAAATCGCGGCTCAGCCGCCTGAAGCGGGCCAGCCAGCCAAAGCTGCGCTCGACCACCCAGCGCCGGGGCAGCAGCACAAAGCCTTTCTTGGCCTCGGGCAGCTTGACCACCTGCAACTCAATTCCGTTTTCACTCGCATCACTTTTGGCCTGCTCGCCCGTGTAGCCTTGGTCTGCCCAGGCCAGCTTGACCTTCTCGCCCGTGGCCTGCTGCACCTGCTCGCACAGCGCATCGACCTGGGCGCGCTCTTGCGTATCGGCCGGTGTGACCGTCAGCGCTATCAGATGGCCCAGCGTATCCACAGCCATATGCACCTTGGAGCCTTTGCGCCGCTTGTAGCCATCGTAGCCCGCACGCGCGCCGCTTTCGCAGCTGCTTTGCAGCGTTCGGCCATCGAAGATGACCGCGCTGGGCTGGCCTTGGCGGCCTTGGGCAGTGCGAATGATCGAGCGCATGTCGCTGACCATGGCCTCAAAGCAGCCGGCCTCAAGCCAGCGGCGAAACTGCTGATAGACCACCGGCCAGGGCGGCAAATCGTTGGGCAGCATGCGCCACGCAGCCCCTGCCCGGGCCAGCCAGCGCAGCGCGTTGAACACTTCGTGCAGGCCGTAGCGCCGCTGGGGCGCCTGCTCGTCAATCAGGCAAAGGTAGGGCGCCACGAAGTTCCATTCTTCATCGCTCACATCGCTGGGGTAAGGCTTTCTGTTCATTCCCCGCAACTAAGGATGACTCAGGAAAAATCCGCCCTGAGTTCATAACACGCTCTAGTCTCGAAAAAGGCCATATTCCGATGCGCTCGCAAGGACATACGAAATGCCACTTTAAGATTTTATGAGTCCTCTGCTCTAACCAACTGAGCTAACGCCCCCTTCCAAAGATGAATTATAAGTGCTCTATTTGCTGTGGCTCAGGGCGTTGCTAACGAGCTTGGACGTGATATCGACGATCTGGATCATTTTTTCATAGGGCATTCGCATCGGGCCGATTACGCCCAGCGTTCCGACAACCCTGCCATCGACCTCGTAAGGCGCGGTGACCACGGACAATTCCTGGTACGGGATCACCCGGCTTTCACCGCCGATATATATACGCACACCTTCGGCCCGGCTGGAAACGTCGAGCAGTCGTATCAGTTGCGCCTTTTGCTCGAAAAGATCGAAGAGCTTGCGCAGATTGTCCATGTCGCTGGAAAAGTCGCTGACCGCCAGCAGGTTGCGCTCGCCCGAGACGACGACCTCGTCGCGCGATTCGATCGCCTCCGAACTGACCAGAACCGCCGTCTCCATCAGCGACGCGATCTCGCCTCTGAGCGCTTCCACTTCGTTTTTCAAGCGCTCGCGCACCTCTTCGATGGCCATGCCCGCATAGTGCGAATTCAGAAAGTTCGACGCCTCGATCAGTTGCGACTGGGTATAGTCGGCTTCGGTGAAAATGACGCGGTTTTGCACATCGCCGTCGGGCGAGACGATGATCACCAGAAAACGCTTTTCCGACAGCCGCAAAAACTCGATGTGCCGGAACACCGACGTTCGGCGCGGCGCCATCACCACCCCGACGAACTGCGACAGGCTCGACAGCATGTGCGCCGCGTTGCTGATGACTTTTTGCGGCTGGTCGGGCGCAATTCGGACGATATGGCCTGCGGCCGATAGCGGGTCGCGCTGCGTTGTCAACATGGTATCGACGAACAGGCGATAACCGCGGGCGGTGGGAATGCGGCCTGCGGAGGTGTGCGGGCTGGCGATCAGGCCGAGTTCCTCCAGATCGCTCATCACATTGCGGATGGTGGCCGGCGACAAGTCCATGCCCGAGGCTTTCGACAGCGTGCGCGAACCGACCGGCTGGCCCTCGGCGATATAGCGCTCGACCAGGGCTTTGAGCAGCAAACGGGCGCGGTCATCAAGCATGGGAACATTCTACGAAGCCTGGGCGCGATGTTGTGATGTAATTTGCCGATGAAGTCGCAATTTCGCCATGTCGCGCTGATTGGAAAGTACCATGCGCAGGGTTCGCGCTCAGCGCTCCAGGACATTGCGCAATTTTTGGGTATGCAAGGCTGCGAGATCGCGCTTGAGCAGGAGACGGCCGACAACACCGGCCTGAGCCAGTTTCCAACGCTCGACGCGGCGGGAATCGGCGCTCATTGCGACCTGGCCCTGGTGGTTGGCGGCGACGGCACCATGCTGGGAATCGGGCGGCGGCTGGCCGAGTTCGGCGTTCCGGTGGTCGGCATCAACCAAGGCCGGCTCGGCTTCATCACCGACATCGCCTTTGAGGATTATCAAGGCACGCTCGAGCCGATCCTGCGGGGCGAATTCGAGGAAGACCGGCGGCCGTTGATGCAAGCCCAGGTCGTTCGCGACGGCCGCCCGGTTTTCAGCGCAACCGCCATGAACGACGTCGTGGTCAATCGCGGTGCGACCTCTGGCATGGTCGAGCTGCGCGTCGAGGTCGATGGGCGATTCGTGGCGAACCAGCGCGCCGACGGCCTGATCATCGCCTCGCCGACCGGCTCGACGGCCTACGCGCTGTCCGCGGGCGGCCCGATGCTGCATCCGTCGATCGCCGGCTGGGTGCTGGTGCCGATCGCCCCGCACACCTTGTCGAACCGCCCTATCGTGCTTTCGGACACCGGAGAGATCGCTGTCGAGTTGGTGGCAGGCCGCGATGCCAGCGCCAACTTCGACATGCACTCGCTGGCCAGCTTGATCCATGGCGACCGCATCACCGTCAGGCGTTCGGCGCACCAGATGCGTTTTTTGCATCCTAGAGGCTGGACCTATTTCGACACCTTGCGCAAAAAGCTCCATTGGAATGAAGGCACCGCCTAAGGGCGGCTTTAGCCTGGCTCGGACCGCGTCATGAGTCTTAAAAGCATTTGTCTTCGCGATTTCGTCATCGTTCGCGAGCTGAGCCTGGACTTGTCGGAGGGCTTCACTGTGCTGACGGGCGAAACCGGCGCCGGTAAATCGATTCTGATCGGCGCCTTGCAACTTGTGCTGGGCGCCCGCTCCGACGCAGGCGTAGTGCGCGAAGGCGCCGCCCGCTGCGAAATAAGCGCCGAGTTCGACCCCCTTCACCCCCTGGCGGCTTGGCTGGAGCAAGCGGGTTTTGAAATGAACGAAACCCTGCTGCTGCGCCGCACGATCGACTCGCAGGGCAAGAGCCGGGCCTGGATCAACGGCAGCGCCGCCACCGCCGCGCAACTGCGGGAAATCGGCAACCACCTGGTCGATATTCATGGCCAGCATGCCTGGCAAAGCTTGACACGGGCGGAATCGGTACGCGAGCTGCTCGACTCCTATGCGGGCATCTCCACCGGAGAGCTTTCGCTGCGCTGGCAGCAGTGGCGTGGCGCGCGCAAAACCCTGGCACAAGCGCAGGACGCGCAGGACAACCTGCAGCGCGATCGCGAGCGGCTGGCGTGGCAAATCGGCGAGTTGGAGAAATTGGCGCCCGGCAACCATGAATGGGAAGACCTTGATGCCCAGCACAAGCGGCTGTCGAATGTCCAGGCCTTGCGCGAGGCGGTGCAAACCGCCGTCGATGCGCTGCAGGAAGCCGACGACAACGTCGCTTCACTGCTCGGCCGGGCCATTGCAACGCTACAAGATCAAGAGCATATAGAGCCAGAATTTATTGCGCTGGTCGAGGTTCTGAACACTGCCCTGGCAGAAACGGAAGATGTCGTGCATTCATTGCGCGGCTATGCCAGGCATGCCGAGCTGGAGCCGCAGCGGCTGGCGGAACTGGATGCGCGCCTGGCCCAGTGGATCGGCCTGGCGCGCCGCTATAAACGGGCACCCGCCGAGTTGCCCGACCTGCTGGCATCCTGGCGGCAAGACTTGCAAAAACTCGACGAGGCAGCAGATCTGGTCCAGCTTGAGAAAAACGAGGCCCATGCCCGCTTATCCTTCTTGCAGGAAGCCCGCCGGATTTCCGATTTGCGTGGCCAATCCGCTCCCCGGCTCGCCAAAGCCATTACCGAGGTCATGCAAGACCTAGGAATGAAGGGCGGCAGGTTCGAGGTGCTTCTGACAAAGCTTGACGAAGCCGCCCAGTACGGGCTGGAGCAGGCCGAATTTCTGGTTGCGGGCCACGGCGGCAGCACGCCCAGACCGATTGGCAAGGTCGCGTCGGGCGGCGAGCTCTCCAGGATTGCCTTGGCCATCGCCGTCACCACAAGCCGGCTGGGGCAGGCGCAGACACTCGTGTTCGACGAAGTTGATTCGGGCGTGGGCGGCGCCGTCGCTGAAACCGTGGGCCGCCTGATGCATCAACTGGGGCGGGACCGGCAGGTGATGGCGGTGACTCATTTGCCCCAGGTGGCTGCCTTTGCCGACCAGCATCTGCTGGTGGCCAAGCGCAGCGATCAGGGCGCGGCCTTCAGCACGGTCGATCAGGTGTCGGCCGAGCAGCGCGTGGGCGAAATCGCCCGGATGCTGGGCGGCGAACGGCTTTCAGACGCCGCGCTGGCGCATGCCAAGGAAATGCTGGCTCAATGACGGCAGCGGCACGGCAAGGATGGCCCGTATGGAAATGATCCTCATCACCGGCATGTCGGGCTCCGGAAAATCGGTGGCACTGCACGCCCTCGAAGACGCGGGCTACTATTGCGTGGACAATCTTCCGCCCGAGCTGCTGTCGCCTTTCGTCGCCCTGAAGCGTCCGCACAACGCGCCCAAGGTCGCCATCGCGATCGACGTCAGGAGCGCCACGTCGCTGCCGCTCATGCCCGAGCAGCTCAGGGAGCTGCAGGCACAAGGCGTGCAGGTTCAGTCGCTCTTTCTGGATGCCAACACCGACACGCTGGTGCGCCGCTTTTCAGAAACCCGGCGGCTCCATCCGCTGTCCAGGATCGACGCCAGCGACCAGCACCGCGCGCTGGTCGATGCCATCGAGCTGGAGCGCAGTTTGCTCGGCGAGATGCGCGAGCAGGCGCATGTGATCGACACCAGTATGATCCGCTCGGCGCAGCTGCAGGCTTATGTGAAGGCGCTGATCGACAATCCCGGGCGCCAGCTGACGCTGGTGTTCGAGTCGTTCGCCTTCAAGCGCGGCGTGCCGCTCGATGCCGACTATGTCTTCGACGTGCGGATGCTTGCCAACCCGCATTACGAGACGGGCCTGCGAAACCTGACCGGGCTAGACCAGCCGGTTATCGATTTCCTTAAGGCGCATCCGCAAGTCGATGACATGTTCAGGGGCATCGAGCAGTTCCTTGCGCACTGGCTGCAGGCGCTGGTGCGAGATCACCGCAGCTATGTCACCGTGGCCATCGGCTGCACCGGCGGCCAGCACCGCTCGGTTTATCTCGTGGAAGCGCTGGCAGACGCTTTCGGCGAGCACTGGCCGACCTTGAAGCGGCACCGCGAACTCGACGCCGGCTGAGACTAGCGGACGATCCGTCGCCCTGGGTTGTCAGCCCTTGCCATCTTGCGCCAGCAGCTTGCGAATCGGCGCCGGCAACCCCAAATCCGGCCAGGCCGCCGGGCTGAACCATGCCGCCGGGCGCAACTCGGACGCAATCGCCCTCGGCATGGCCTGGTTGGCCTCAAAACCGGCGATCCACGGCGATAGGTGCAGATCCTTGTGCGTCAGCGCATGGACGAACTTCGGCAGCGCTTCGAGCCGCCCCTCCAGACTTTCAGGCAAAAGCGCTTTCAATTCGACATCGCTGCTGAATACCGGAAGACAATAAAGTCCGCCCCAGACACCCGCGCCATCGCGCTTTTCAAGCCATACCGAGCCGTCGGGCCGTTGTGCCCACAACACGCTTAGCGCTTGCGCGCCGCGCTTGAGCCTGCGCGTCTTGACAGGGTATTGTTCGGGCTTGCCGCCAGCGAATCCCCGGCAAAGCTCCCGCACCGGGCACAGCAGGCATCTGGGCCGCCTGGCGGTGCAGATCGTGGCGCCAAGGTCCATCAGCCCCTGGGTGTAACGCGGCATGCTATCGGACAAGTTCTGCCGGGGCAGCAGCTGCGTCGCTTCGTCCCACAGCGCGCGCTCATTGGCCGCTTGCGCCAGGTCGGCGGAAAAGCCAAGCACCCGCGCGAGTACGCGCTTGACATTGCCGTCCAGAATCGCAACCCGCTCTCCAAAGCAAAAAGAAGCGATGGCCGCGGCTGTCGAGCGGCCGATGCCGGGCAAGGTCCGCAGTTGCGCGGCCGAGTCCGGAAACCGGCCGTCATGCAGATTCACGACGTCCTGTGCACAGCGGTGCAGATTGCGGGCGCGGCTGTAGTAGCCCAGGCCGCTCCACAAGGCCAGCACATCATCCTGTGGCGCGGCGGCCAGCGCGTTGATGGTGGGAAAACGCTCTAAAAAACGGACGTAGTAGCCGAGCACTGTCGCGACCTGCGTTTGTTGCAGCATGATCTCCGACAGCCACACCCGATAAGCATCGCGCGTGTTTTGCCAGGGCAGGCCATGTCGCCCATGCGTGCGTTGCCAGCGAACTATTGCATCGGAAAATCCTGCGAGTGCGGATGGTTTCAGCACAAGTCGATAGTCCCCATCGGAGTTGGCCCGACTGTTGACAAGAACCCTCAGGCCTGTTCGGTCAGGATTTCATCCGCCTGCACAGATGCCGCTTGACGCGATTCAAAAGGCAAAGGCGATGCGTGAACAAGGTGCGAAGTCAAGTCGCTCAACTTGGCGTCGATTTCCTTGAGTCTGCTTTCCTGAATATTGATCTCCGCCATTCGTTCATCGAGCCCTGAAGCGGCGTGACGGATGCGCTCGGTAGCCTCGAGCCGGCGACCGAAGTTGCGGTGCCTTTCGCGCAGCTGCGCATCGAGTTGCGCCGAAGCCGATTTGTTCCAGAGCTCGACCTCGGCCAATGCCGCGTCGTACACCACACGCAGCCTGGCGCCCAGCGCTCTGACCAATCGTGTGGAAAATTCCGCCTGGGCAAGCTTGAGGACATTGCCTAGTCCCAGATATTGCAGATGACTGCGCTCTATCAAATCCAGGTCCTGCAAATGCCGGGTCACATCAGGCGCTTTGGGCACTTGAAGGGAAAAGTTGAACTCGGTGTTGATCTGGCGGAAAGAAGACGCCAGCATCGCTTGGATTTCATCGGTCAGCAACTGGGACTTTTGCAGTCCTTCACGCAGCCGCAAGAAGGTTTTCCCATAGGTTGCCTTCACTCGCAGCTTGATGCCCGGCTGTTTTAGGGAATTTGTCAGCTCGCCCAGCTCGACCTTGAGCGTAGGCGCCCCAAGCAAGGTGACGACTTCGCGGAGCAAGTGATGATGAACCGAGCGCACTGCGTGTATCTTGCTTCCGCTGCTGTCGAATTCGCCCTTTTCCTGCTCGATGCGCGCGCGCATATGCTCGATGACCAACAAGTTCTTGCCTCGCAGGCTGCGCAGCTCCAGCATCTGCTCGGCCAGATCGCGCCTGCGGATGCGCAGCACGCGTCCGGCTTCGCCTGTGAATTCCTTAACGCCGGCGCTGACCGCCGACCGCAGTATCGTCTGGCGCCGGCCGATCACGCCCCGCCCCAGGATCGCCTCCAGCGTCGGCAACTGGCTCGCATGCAAAAGTTTTTCGTCTCCAGTGACCTTGGCCACCAGTCCCTTGTGCGCCGACACCGCTATCACCTGCTCGACCGGCAGGCCCAGAATTTCGGCCGATGTCAGTCTTTGCCGGCCGATTTGCGCCTGCACCTGCTGCGGCGTGCTCAATACGTCCCACAAGGTGTCGATCTTGTTGAGAACGACCAAGCGCGTGCCTGATTCATCGACTTCCTTGACGAGATGCTCGCGCCAGATCGAAAGGTCCGACTTGGTGACGCCCGCGTCGGCCGCCAGGATGAACACCACCGCATGCGCCTGGGGGATTAAGCTCACCGTCAGTTCAGGCTCCGCGCCGATGGCGTTGAGACCCGGAGTATCGAGAATCACCAGTCCCTGCTTGAGCAGGGGGTGGGCGATATTGATCAGCGCATGGCGCCA
The DNA here is from genome assembly GCA_964236835.1 of uncultured Polaromonas sp. Taxonomy (GTDB): domain Bacteria; phylum Pseudomonadota; class Gammaproteobacteria; order Burkholderiales; family Burkholderiaceae_C; genus Polaromonas. The sequence goes on along the minus strand of CAXSGT010000079.1, from coordinate 5,528 downwards.
TCTGGGCACCTCGATCAGCCCATCGGGTCCTGGAAGCGGGTTGTCTTCCAGCGCATCGTCGTTCCAAAAACCGAGCGCGCGTGCTTCGTCCTTGGTCACATGGCGTACTTCGGCCACCTTTTCGAGCGACCGCGCCAATTGCGCCGGATCGTTGACGTCCAGATCGACCTGCAGCCATTTTTCGGCCGCCAGGCGCCATTCCTGAAGGGCATGCGTCTGCAGGCGCGTTTCGATGGGCAACAGGCGTAGGCATGGCGGCACCTCGGCGTCATACCCTAGCTCAGTCGGGCACATGGTGGTTCGGCCCGCGCTCGCGGGCATGATGCGCCGGCCATAGCCGGCAAAGAAAATGGCGTTGATCAGTTCGGATTTTCCGCGCGAGAATTCCGCCACGAAAGCCACGATGATCTTGTCCGAACGCACCTGGGACTCCAGCCCGCGCAGCCGCTCCTGGATAGCAGCATCGAGCAGATCATGGTCATTCATCCATTCGGCAAGCATCTTGAGACGCAATGCGAACTCACGGCGCCAAGCGCCGTGCTGATCAAATTGTTCGTTGAAAGACATGCGCTGGCGGATAATTTATTTACTCAATATAACATTTGCCTCGAAAATGGCGCCTGGAGCCTTACGGCTTCTGGCAGCCGGCGCAGTAAAAGGTCGAACGCTGGCCCTGCCGCAAGCTTTTGATCGGCGCGGCGCATATCCTGCACGGCAGGCCGGCGCGGTCATAGACCATGGCTCCGCGCTGGAAATGGCCCGCTTCGCCATCGGCATTGCAAAAGTCCCGCAAGGTGCTTCCGCCTTTGGCCACAGCTTGCGCCAACACCTGCCGGATGGCGCTATGCAGCAAGGCGGCGCGTGGCCGGCTGATGCGACAGGCCTTTGTGGTGGGGCGAATACCGGCCAGAAACAGCGCTTCGGAGGCATAGATATTGCCCACGCCGACAACGGCTTGCCCGCCCAGCAAAACCTGCTTGATCGCCATTTTCCTGCTCTTGAGCGATTGGTGAAAAATTGCGGCGTCAAACGCGTCGCCAAGCGGCTCGACCCCAAGCCGGCGCAGCAGCTTGTGCGCCGCCGCGTCGGTTTCGCCGCCGACATAGACGACCGCACCGAAGCGCCGCGGATCATGCAAGCGCAAGGTCCCCAGGCTGGTCACCATGTCAAAATGGTCATGCTTGGCCGGCGCGGCCGGTTCCATGCCAAAGCTGACGCTGCCCGACATGCCAAGATGCAGCAGCAGCGTGCCTCGGCTCAAGTCGAAGAGCAGATATTTGCCACGGCGCCGCACGGCCAGCACCTGCTGGCCGTGGAGGTCCTGCGGCGCGCAGCCCAGCGGCCAACGCAGCGGCTTTCCCAGTGCCACCCGCTCGATGCGCGCGCTAGTGATGCGCCCGGCAAGGCTCAGGCGGGTGACTTCGACTTCGGGCAGTTCTGGCATGGCTTGAAAACGGTTCAGACGGATATCGGATATGGGGCGAAACAACATTCCCGCAAGGGCGTGAATTCGAACGGCGACGCATGCCCATGCATAGCAGGAGCAAAGCGCCGCTGGGGAGGTTCAATTATCATGGCCCGATGACGAAAAAAACTGGCTTTGCATTTGCCTGCTTCTGGCTCGCGGCTCCCCTTGCGCTGGCGCAGGCCGCGCCGCCTGCGGCGACTCCCGCCGCGCCTTCCGGCTTGGCGCAAGCCGAGTCGGCGCAGGAAACTTCGCTGCCTTCAGCCCTGGACAGCGCCTTGTTCTACCAATTGCTGGTGGGTGAAATGACCGCCCAGGAGGGCGATCCCGCTGCCGGCTTCGCATTGCTGCTCGACTCGGCCCGAAAAACCGGCGACAGCCAGCTTTACCAAAGGGCCACCGATATCGCCCTGCAGGCTCGCTCGGGCGACGCCGCGCTGCAGGCCGCCAGCGCATGGAAGCAAAATTTCCCCGTCTCGCGCGAAGCCAATCGTTATGTGCTGCAAATTCTGATCGCGCTGAACCGCATTGCCGACACGGCCGAGCCGTTGAGCACCGAATTCAGGTTGGCGCCGGTCGCCGAGCGCGCCGATGTGCTGCTCGCAGTGCCGCGCGCCTATGCCCGCGCCGACGACAAAAAACTCGCGGCCAGCGTGGTGCAGGCGGCATTGGGCGATTACCTGAATGAGCCGGCCACCGCCGGCGCCGCATGGACCACGGTGGCGCGCATGCGACTGGCCGCCGGCGACAACGCCGGCGCGCTCGACGCCGCCCAGCGCGGCCGGGCGGCCGATGCCCGCGCCGAAGGTCCGGTGGTCGCGGCGCTCGAGATGATGAGCCCGAAACTGCCCGAGGCAGAAGCGCTGGTCCGCCAGTATCTGGATGACCGGCAAGGCGCAACTCCGGCTGCGCCAGGAATTCGCTTGGCCTATGCCCGCGTCTTGCTCGACGAACAGCGTTACGCCGAAGCCGCAGCACAGCTGCGAAGCGTCACGCAGGACAGCCCCGAGCTGCCCGAAAGCTGGCTGCTGCTGGGCTCGCTGCAGCTGCAGGATAACCAGCTATCACCGGCGCAGACTTCGCTGGAGCGCTACATTGCGCTGGCGCAGCGCGAGCAATCGCCTCAAGCCGATCGCAACCGCGGCTTGGCGCAGGCCTACTTGTTGCTGGCGCAAGTCGCCGAAAAGCGCAAGGACTATGCCGCGGCGGAAAACTGGCTGAACAAAATCGACAATGCCGCCGACTTGATTCAGGCCCAGGCTCGGCGCGCATCGATTCTGGCAAGACAAGGGAAACTGCAGCAGGCCCGGCTGCTGCTGCGCCAGCTGCCTGAGCGTACGCCCGAGGAAGCCCGGCTCAAGCTCGACGCCGAAACCGGTTTGCTGCGCGAATTCAAGCAATACGGGCCGGCCCATGACTTGCTGGCGCAGGCGCTGCTCAAAACCCCTGACGACACCGAGCTGTTGTACGAGCAGTCCATGGTCGCTGAAAAGCTCGGCTCGCCCGACGAGATGGAGCGGCTGCTGCGCCGGATTATCGAGCTCAAGCCCGACTACCATCAAGCCTACAACGCGCTTGGTTATTCGCTCGCCGATCGCAATATTCGCCTGCCCGAGGCGCGCGAGCTGATCCGCAAGGCGGTCGAGTACGCGCCGGCCGACCCTTTCATCAAGGACAGCCTGGGCTGGGTTGAGTTTCGCATGGGCAACAAGACCGAGGCGCTGCAAATTTTCGAAGCTGCCTACAAAGCCAGGCCCGACGCCGAGATCGCCGCGCATTTCGGCGAAGTGCTCTGGAGCATGGGCCAGCGTGAACGCGCCGTGGCGATCTGGAAAGAGGGCAAGCTGATCAATCCAGACAACGACGCCCTGCTGCAGACGCTCAAACGCCTGCAAGTCAAGCTGTAGCTTCTGGAGCCGATTTGTTTTCATTGGCATGGCCGCGCCGCGCTTTTTTTTGCGCATGCCTGTTTGCTACTGTTTTAATAGCTGGATGCGCACGCCCACCAAGCGCTTCAACCCAAATCGACTCGCAAAACAACGGTAGCTGGGGAGGCCGCATCAGCCTGCGCGTGTACAGCGAGCCGGAACAATTTTTTTCAGCCGCGTTCGAGCTCAAGGGCAATCCCGCGCAGGGCGAGCTGGCGCTGACAAGCCCTTTGGGCAATGTGCTTGGCGTCCTGCGCTGGTCGCCATCCGGCGCGGTGCTCGACTCGGGCAACCAGCGGCTCCAGCGCTTTGACTCGGTCGATGCGCTCATGGCGCAAGCCACCGGCGCCGCCGTGCCGCTGGACGCGCTGTTTTCCTGGCTGCGCGGCGACGCCGCCGATATCGGCGGCTGGTCCGCCGACCTGTCGCGCCAGGGCGAAGGGCGGATTCTCGCCACCAGAGCGCAGCCCGCGCCGCAGGTCGATCTACGCGTCGTGCTCGACCGGTAAAAATGAGTCCAGCATGACAACTCCGGCCATGTCTTCCTATCCGCTCAAGGCGCTGTACGACGTTCCCGCCCCCGCGAAGCTCAACTTGTTTTTGCATATCACCGGGCGCCGGCCCGATGGCTTGCACTTGCTGCAATCAGCGTTCATGCTGATCGACTGGTGCGATACCCTGCACTTCGAATCGCGAAGCGATGGGCGCATCAGCCGCACCGACCTGGCGGCGCCCGACCGCGACCCTGCGGTGCCAAACGAGGCGCTGCCAGCCGAAGACCTGACCGTGCGCGCCGCGCGCGCGCTGCAGTCGGCCTGCGGCACATCGCTGGGCGCGCATATCGGTCTGGAAAAACGCATTCCGTCGCAAGCCGGCATGGGCGGCGGCTCTTCCGACGCGGCAAGCTGCCTGCTGGCGCTGCAGCGCCTGTGGGGCGTGCGTCTGCCGTCGCCAGCGCTGCTCGCCCTTGCCGTGTCGCTAGGCGCCGACGTGCCTTTTTTTCTCTCGGGCGGCAATGCCTGGGTCGAAGGCATCGGCGAGAAAGTCACGCCGCTGGACCTGCCGCCCGCCAACTTTGTCGTGGTCAAGCCAGCCGCCGGCGTTTCAACCAAAGACATTTTCAGCGCGCCGGAGCTCAAACGAAATACCGAGACTGCTACAATCGCACGCTTTGCTGCTCACGCGAATGGTCAGGATGTAAGTTTAACTTTTGGCCATAACGACTTGCAGCCGGTTGCCCGGAAGCTTTGCCCGCAAATCGACCAGTCGCTTGACTGGCTGGAATCGCAGCGGCTTCGCGGACGAATGACCGGCTCTGGAAGTGCCGTTTTTGCGCAAATTTCGCCTGATGCTGAACTTTCGGCCGCCCCTGGCGACTGGACGATCAGAAAGTGCGGGAATCTGCAAATTCATCCTTTGGCGGGCTGGTAAAATGACCTGCCATCAAGAATGGTTTTCAGGCAACGAGTTTTAGGTTGGTTGTTGGCAACAACAATTGTCCTGTGTAGGGGTGTCGCCAAGTTGGTTAAGGCACCGGATTTTGATTCCGGCATTCGCAGGTTCGACTCCTTCCACCCCTGCCAAATTTTCATTTCTTCGCGGTGCGGATTTGCATTGATCACTAGTTAACCCCGCCTTCAAGTCCGATAGCCGTTGGGCCTTTTATGCAAACGCACCATCCTGACTTCATGATTTTCACCGGCAACGCCAATCCGAGCATGGCCGCTGAAATCGCCCAGCATCTTGGCATTTCGCTGGGCGCCGCCGAGGTCGGTCGCTTTTCGGACGGCGAAGTCACTGTGGAGATCCAGCAAAACGTCCGTACCCGCGATGTCTTCGTCGTGCAATCGACCTGTGCGCCGACGAACGACAATCTGATGGAGTTGCTGATCATGGTCGACGCGCTCAAGCGCGCTTCGGCCGAGCGCATCACCGCCGTGATCCCGTACTTCGGCTACGCCCGCCAAGACAGGCGCCCGCGCTCGGCGCGCGTGCCGATTACGGCCAAGGTGGTCGCCAACATGCTGCAGGCCGTCGGTGTCACGAGCGTGCTGACGATGGACCTACATGCCGACCAGATTCAGGGGTTTTTCGACATTCCAGTCGACAACATCTATGCCTCGCCGGTGCTGCTG
>CAXSGT010000078.1:0-13759 GCA_964236835.1 uncultured Polaromonas sp. | reverse complement strand
GGCGTGGCGCTGATTGCCGGCACATTGGCCGCCGTGATCGCCGGCGCCAGGCCGGGAGCGCCGCCGCGCGGCGTCGTTCGCACCACCTGGCTCGGCGGCAGCGCAGCGCCGTTTCTTAGGTTCGCGTACATCGCGTTCATCGCCTGCACGAAGTAGCCGTGCAAGGGAACGAAGCGCGTGTCCCAGCCCGAGAGCGAATTGAAGGTGTCGAAATGCTGCGCGTTCGTCACTTCGATATAGCTCAGCTGGCTGGCGCCGCCCTCGACCTTGCGGTTGAAGGCGGTGTAGGCGCGCTCGGAATTGTTGACCGGCAGCAAGGTGTCGCTGCGCCCGGCGAGCATCAGCGTCGGCTTGCCGCGCAGGTTGCCATTGAGCAGTACCTCGGCAATGCCGGCGCGAACCGCGTCGCTCTGCGCCTTCGTCGGCGTCGAGCTGGCGCTCAAGCCGGCGCCGGTGACGCTATCGACGCCGGTGTAGAGCGCCCGCTGGCACAGCGCCGCGTCGAGCGAGAAGTCGGCCACGCCGGTCGATGGCGAGACGCCGAGCGTCCAGACCTTGGCGCCGCCGACCGAGTCGTTGTAGATGACGCTGGCCGGCGTGCCGTTGACCGTGCCGTTGCCGGTGGCGAAGCTTGCCGCCTTGGCCGCGGCCGTCAGGGGTGCCGGAACGCCGGCGACGACGGCGCTCATTCCGCAAAGATTGTCGGTCACCGAGAACCGGCCGTAGGCGTTGGAATACATCATCGAGATGATGACCGCGTTGCCGAAGCCGTAATGCGCATTGTGCAGCGTGTCGCTTTCCGGATTAAAGCCGGCGGCGCGCAGCTTGGCCAGCGCGGCGGCGGCCTGCTCGGCCGTGGAGGCGCCGGAGACCAGCCCCTTGGCCGCCAGCTGGGTGCAGCGGTTCGTCGCGGTGGCGCTCAAGCCCAGTGTCGGGATGTAGTTGAAAAACGACGCTTCGGCCAGCGTCGCCGACGGCGCCAGCGCGGCGCACGGCTGGTACAAATTGGCGATCGTGAAATAGTCGTACAGCGGCTTGCCGAAGGCCGCCACCGGGGCGCCGCCGACCTGCACGCCGTAGCCGGCGGTCGTGTTCGGCTGGGCGCTGGGCTCTCCGGCCACCACGCCGTCGATCAGTCCGCCCGTGTCCTGCTCGGCCGCCTGCAGCACCGCCGCGCCGCCGTTGGAGACCGACGCGGCGATGACGAGGGTGTTACCCGGCGTGAAGCGCACGCCCCGGGCGCCGCTCGGATCGACGACCGGCGCGTACTGCTGGTTCAGCACGTACAGCGCATAGGCCGCCGCCGCCAGGGTGTCGTTGCCCCAGTCTTTTTCGGGATTGAGCTGCGAGTGCGCATGCTTGAGCGCGACCCGGTTCGGGAACGCCGCGTTGAAGGCCGCGCGCGCGGCATCGGTAATATTGGCGGCAAAGTTGCTCAGCGTGCCCGCCTGCGCACGGGTGGCGCGCGTGCCGTCGATCCGGTTCACGGTGTCGTCGCCCAGGTCGTGCAGCCCCAGCCCCTTGCCGGCGTCGGTCAGCGCGACCGCGCAGCCGCGCTTCAAACCCCAGTCGGCCGACGTGCCGATGGCGCCATAGACGCCGCGCGAGCCCGACGAGGGACCGAGCACGATGCAAGGCGCGTTGACATCGAAGCTGTCCGGAATCTGCACCGCCATGGTGACGCGCTTGCGGCCGGCGACATCGTCGAGCACGCCGATTGCCTCGATCCCCGGCACGAGGCCCTCGCCGCGCGTGTTGTTGCCCGCCAGGTCGATGTTCGGGCCGTACAGCACGCCGAAGCCTCCGCCGGCGGTGTTGTCCACCAGCCCGCGGTAGTTCGACTGGATGGCGTTGCGGCGCAATTCATCGGCCGTCGGATTGGCCGGATCGGCATACGCCGGCACCGCCCCGGTGCTGGCGATGCCGCTTTTGCCCAGGCCGCCGGTCAGCAGGTCCTGCGCCTGGGCGGTGCTGCCCGTGCCCACCGCCGTCGCCCGGTACGCCTTGAGGCTGATGTCGGTGACGCCCGCCGGCAATGTGCTGCTTTCCTGCGCGGTGAATTTATCGCTGCTGCCGCCGCAGCCCGCGGTGAGCGCGGCGCCCATGACCGCCGCAACGACCATGCCTTGCGGAAAAGTTCGCTTCCCGATATTTTTATTCACGCGTGAGTCTCCTAAAATAGTTGGCAATAAAGTTGCGGCTTGGTCATTGCGGCGCTTTATGGGCATGCGTTTTCTCCTGGAGTTAATCTAAACAGTACCTTGCGTCCGGGACTTGCGCAGGGTGCGACCTGTAATGCGGGCCGTCTGCTCTGTCAGCATGAGCAAGCCGAGCAGAGCCTGATTTACCGCCTCGGAATTTGGAAAGGCTTTTGCAATGGCCGGATCGAGCAAAGCGACGGCGGTGCCCTTCACGGCCTCCTTATGAAATTTGCCACGTTCCAGACTCGTGAAGTCCGAACGTTTGTACTCGGCACGCATTTCGTCTTTAACCTTCTTCATAAAGTTTTCTTTCCGCACGCGTGACGCGCCTTGCGCTAATGAGGCGAATCCCAGTGGGACGGAGTATTCAGGCATTTAGGGTTGTCCAATTTCAGCTAATTCAATTCAGCCGACAACCCGCCGCCCAGGCCAATACTTCGCGAGCCGCGGCAGCACCAGCACCGCCACCACGAGCACCACCAGCGCAATCGACATCGGCCGTTGGAAGAACACCGCTGGACTGCCCTCGCCGATCGACATCGCGTTGCGCAGTTGCGCCTCGGCCAGCGGCCCGAGAATCATGCCGACGACGACCGGCGCGGTCGGAAAATCGAAGCGCCGCATCAGCACGCCGAGCAGGCCGATGGCGTACAGCAAAAACAGGTCGAACGCGCTTTGCCGCATGCCGTAGGCGCCCACCGTCGCAAAGATCAGGATGCCGGCATACAGCTGCGGCTTCGGGATTTTCAGCAGCTTGACCCAGAGCCCGACCAGCGGCAGGTTCAGCACCAGCAGCATGATGTTGCCGATGTAGAGCGACGCGATCAGCGCCCAGACCAGCGTCGCCGACGTCGTGAACAACTGCGGGCCGGGCTGGATGCCGTAGTTCTGGAACGCGCCGAGCAAAATCGCGGTGGTGTTCGAGGTCGGGATTCCGAGCGTCAGCAGCGGAATCAGCGCGGCCGTCACGGTCGCGTTGTTCGCCGCTTCCGGGCCGGCGACGCCCTCGATCGCGCCGCTGGTGCCGAACTCGGCCTTGTCCTCGGGATTTCTCACCAGCTTTTTTTCCATTGCATAGCTCAGGAACGTCGGAATTTCGGTGCCGCCGGCCGGGATGCAGCCGAACGGCGCGCCGATCGCCGTGCCGCGCAGCCACGCCGGGATCGAGCGCTTCCAGTCGCGCGCCGACATGTGCACCCGGCTGAGCTTGTTCTGCTGCTCGACCACCCGGCCCTCGTACAGAACTGCATACAGCACCTCGGCGACCGCGAACAGGCCGACGGCGACGAGCACGATCTCGATGCCGTCGAGCAGCTCCGGGATGCCGCCGGTGTAGCGGCTCTGCGCCGAAATCTGGTCGAGTCCGACGCAGCCCGCCGCCAGGCCGATGAACAGCGCCGTCATGCCGCGCAGCGTGCTTTTGCCGAGCACCGCGCTGACGGTGGTGAAGGCCAGCAGCATCAAGAGAAAATACTCCGGCGGCCCAAGCTTGACTGCGAACTCCGCGACAAAGGGCGCGAACAGCGTCACGATGACGGTGGCGATGGTGCCGGCGACGAAGGAGCCGATGGCGGCGGTCGCCAGCGCCGCGCCGGCGCGCCCGCTTTTGGCCATCTTGTTGCCCTCCATCGCCGTCACCATGCTGGCGGTCTCGCCCGGCGTGTTGAGCAAAATCGACGTCGTCGAGCCGCCGTACATCGCGCCGTAATAAATGCCGGAAAAGAAGATCATCGACGCGGTGACTTCGACCTTGGACGTGATCGGCAGCAGCATCGCCACCGCCACCGCCGGGCCGATGCCGGGCAGCACGCCGACGGCCGTTCCCAGCGCGCAGCCGACCAGGCACCAGAGCAGATTGGCGGGGGTGATGGCGGTCGCGAAACCGGCCATGAGTGCATTAAAAATATCCATATCAGATCCAGCCAGTGGTCGTTAGTCCAGGCAAATTGATCGCCAAAAACTTGGTGAACATCCAGAACACCGGTCCGGCGATCAAAAGGCCGGTGACCAGGTCGATGGCCCAGGTTCGCGGCGCGCCCGACGGCTGACCGCTGGCGCGGCGCAGACCTTGCACCGCCAGCAGGTAGCACAAGGCGCAGCTCAGGATAAAGCCGATCGTCGTGATCAATGCCGCGTTGAGCAGCAGCCCGGCCGACACCCAGACGAAACCCGGCCAGTAGGCGCGCTCGGCGCCCGTCGGCGCGTCCAGCGAGCGAAAGCCGCCGCTGCGCGCCTCCCAGATCATCCAGCCGCCGCAGAGCGTGAGCACGATCGAAATCAGCCACGGCAGAAAATTCGGGCCGACGCCGCCATAGCCGGCTGTGGAGGAGATGCCGATGGCGCCGTAAGCCAGCCCCAGGCCGGTCAGCAGCACGCCGATGCCGACGAGCGTTTGCGGCCAGACGGCAGACGCGGCATTCGCCTGGACTTGCGCCGGGGAAATTTCAGCCGTAACAGCTGCGGAATCTGGCGTCATGATGCGTCAGACCATGCCGGACTTGACCATCGTCGCCCGCAGGCTGGCAAAATCATCATCGACGAATTTGCCGAACGCGTCGCCCGTCAGCACCGCCGGCGTCCAGCTGTTTTTCTCGACCGCCTCGGCCCAGGCCGGCGTCTTGAGCGCCGCCAGCACCATATTTATAAGCGCCTGGCGCTGCGCGGCGTTGATGCCGGCGGCGCCATAGACACCGCGCCAGTTGCCGATATCGACGTCGATGCCCTGCTCTTTCAGCGTCGGCACGTTCACGCCCGCAAGCCGGCTGGCCGAGGTCACGGCGATGGCGCGCATCTTGCCGACCTTGATGTATTCGGCGAATTCACTGTACCCGCTGCCGCCGACGGTGACGTTGCCGCCCAGGATCGCCGCCGTCGCTTCGCCGCCGCCGCGAAAGGCGACATAGTTGATTTTGGCCGGGTCGGCGCCGACTTTCTGCGCGATCATGGCCGCGGCGATGTGCTCGGTCGAGCCGCGCGAGCCGCCGCCCCACTTCACGCTGCCGGGGTCTTTCTTCAGTTGATCGACGACGTCCTTCATCGACTTGAGCGGCGAGTTGGCGGGCAGCACGAACACGTTGTATTCACTCGACAGCCGGGCGATCGGCGTCGCCTGGCTCAGGCTCACCGGCGGCTTGCCGGTGATGAGGCCGCCGAGCATTACGGCGCCCATTACCATCAGCGCATTCGGGTCGCCCTTGGAGCCATTGACGAACTGCGCCAGGCCGAGCGCGCCGGCGGCGCCGCCCTTGTTGTCGTAGGTCACGGTGTCGGCGACCTTGGCGTCGGTCAGCGCCTTGCCCAGCGCCCGTCCGGTCGTGTCCCAGCCGCCGCCCGGATTGGCCGGAATCATCATTTTCACATTGGCCGCGGCCAGCGCCGGCAGCGGAAAAGCGCCCGCGGCCGCCAAGGCAGCCAGAGATTTCAAAAAGGTGTCGCGACGCATGAAAGTCTCCAGGTAAAAGTTGAAATTGGTCGATGATGCGCTTATTTGCGGTCGATCCAGCGGGCAAGATATTAGGGAAAGTGCTAATGTGTCCGCTCTAAATCAAAGCACAAGGCGAGGAACCGGCGGGATGGATAAATTGCGCATCGACAAGTGGCTCTGGGCGGCCCGTTTTTACAAGACGCGGTCGCTGGCGGTCGAGGAAATCGAAAAAGGCCGGGTTTGCATCAATGAGCAGGAGGTCAAGCCTTCGCGCGAGGTCAAGGCGGGCGATATGGTGGTGCTGCGGCAGGGGCCGGTTTTTCGAACCTTGCTGGTGCGCGGCGTCAGCAGCCAGCGCGGCCCGGCGCCGGTGGCGCAGCAGCTTTATGAGGAAACGGCGGACAGCCTGGCGCTCAGAGCCCAGGCGGCCGAGCAGCGCAGGCTCCAGAGCGAGCCCGCGAGCAGCCTGGAGCATGGTCGCCCGACCAAGCGCGACCGCCGTAGTTTGGACAAGGCGCACGGCAATAACTGGGACAACCGCTGGAGCGCAACGTCGGACTAACCGGTCTCGGTAGCGATACAAGTCAATGCCGCGGCAGCTTCTCGTTCGAATTCTTTTCCCGCAAGGCATTGCGCAAATGCAGTCGCAAAAAATCCGCCGCAGCCTCGCGCTGGCCAGAGAGCAGCAGGTCAATCAGCGTTAGATGCTCGCGGCAGCGGCGTCCGGCCTGATCGCGATCTACGGCTTTTCGGTATTCCATCAGGCGGCGCACGCGGTTCAACCGGTGGAGGGCGTCCTGCACGAACAAATTGCCTGAAAAGCTCGCGATCGTTTCGTGCAGATGGGTGTTGGCATCAAAAATTTGCGCTGGCGAGACATGATGCACGGCGCCGCCGACCAGCGCCTGTTGCTCTGACTGGCAGCGCCGCAGCGCCGCCTCGTCAAGGCGGTAGCCAGGTTCCAACAAGGCCGCAGGCTCCAGCAGCAGGCGGAAGCGGTAGCCTTGACCATAGGTTTCGCCCGAACTCAAGGTGGCGATGAAGGCCCAGCCATGGCCGGGCAAACGCTCAACCCATCCCTCGTGCGACATCCGGCGCAGGATGCCGGCCAGCTGGCTGCGCGTCACGCCATAGCGGCGCATCAACTCGTTTTCGGTCACACGGTCGGGCAGCAGCCCGTTCAATCGGTCCTGCGCAATTTGCAGATAAATTGATTCGTCTTCCTGGATCGCGGATTCGGCTGGCAGCACCGCACTGCTCGATGCTCCACCAGCCGGTGGCGCGACCGCGTAGCCGCCGTCAGAGTGGCTTTGCAGAACGTTTTTCTCAGCTAGCTGTTTCAAGGCTTGCCGCACCGGCGAACGCGACACGCGGAATTGCTTGGCCAAGCCGCGCTCGGGCAGTCGCGTCCCCACAGCCAATCTTTCCGTCGCAATGTAGTTCTGGATGTCGCTGACGAGTTGGGAGGAAAGTTGACGAGTCATAGCAGGATGGTACTGCATAAATCGCGCCAATATTTAGGTTTTATTTATAAATAAAAAACCATAGATATCAGCGTAATAAAATGTTACTACCTTGTTTATGGTTTTTTATTTATCTAAAATTCCTAAATGGATATTTATGCCCCCTCCTTTTATTGTGACTGCCATGCGCATGTTTTCGACCCGGAACGTTTTCCGTATGCGGCCGAGCGCAGCTACACGCCAGGCCCGGCAACTTTGGATGCTTTGCTCAGCTTGCAGAGCAGGCTGGGGATGGGTCGCGTCGTGCTGGTCCAGCCCAGTGCCTATGGCAATGACAATCGGGCGTTGCTCGATGCACTGGCTTTGATGGCGCAGGCTTTTGGCGCTCATCGCGCACGGGGCGTGGCAGTGGTCGATCTCGCCATTGCCGGACGCGAGGATTTGCAGTCGCTGCATGCGCAAAGTGTGCGAAGTATACGGTTGAATCTGGAAGTACGGGGGCTGCGCGACCCCGTGGCGGCGGCGGCCTTGGTGCGTTTGGCTGAACAGAAAGTGGGGCCGCTGGGCTGGTCGCTTCAGCTTCACGCGCCGCTTGCGCTGGTGGCGACGCTTGCTCCGCAGCTTGCCGACCTGAGTGTGTCTGTGGTACTCGACCACTTTGCAGGCGCCAGAACCTGGCAAAGCGCCGAACAACAATCCGATAGAGACACGCTGCTGGGCTTGCTGCGCAGCGGCAACGTCTATATCAAGCTTTCCGCGCCGTACCGGGTATCGCGCCAGGCCGACTATGCCGACGTGGCGCTGTTGGCGCGGACCCTAATCGCCGCAGCGCCCCATCGCATGCTGTGGGGCTCGGACTGGCCGCACACCGGCGCCTCGGCCACGCGCACGGGGGACATCTCGCAAATCGAACCGTTTCGCGCCGAAGACGCTGTCCGCACACTGAGACTGCTCGACGACTGGGCGCCCGACGCTGCGACGCGGCAACGAATTCTGGTGGACAACCCGGCGCGGCTCTACGGTTTCGCCCCATCCTGACTTCCCTCTAAAGAAAGTACCAATTCATGATCATTTCAAGCAATCCGGCAGATGGCAGCAGCCTGGCCAGCTATGAAGTTCATAGCGATAGCCAAGTCAACGCCATCCTTGACCAGGCCGCGCAGGCGCAAGGCCAGTGGGCCGCCAAATCTGTCGAGAGCCGCTGCATCCTGTTGACCGACGTCGCTGTGGTGCTGCGCCGGAACAAGGCTGACTACGCCCGCCTCATCACGCTGGAAATGGGCAAACCGATCGCCGAAGCCGAGACTGAAATCGAGAAGTGCGCATGGACTTGCGACTTTTACGCCAAGTCCGCGCCCCGGTACCTAGCGGACCAGACAGTCGCCAGCAATGCCAGCGAAAGCCTCGTGGTGTTCGACCCGCTTGGGGTGGTACTCGCCATCATGCCGTGGAACTACCCGTTCTGGCAGTTCATGCGCTTTGCCGCTCCAGCGCTGGCCGCCGGCAATGGCACCCTTCTCAAGCACGCGAACAACGTGCCGCAATGCGCGCTGGCGCTGCAGAAAGCGTTCAAACTCGCCGGTGCGCCCGCTGGATTGGTCGGCACGCTTTTGATCGAGCCCGGAGCGGTCGCGGCGCTGATCGACGATCCACGCGTTGCGGCCTTGACGCTGACCGGCTCCACAGCCGTTGGCAAGCTGGTTGCGTCCCAGGCGGGCCGCGCCATGAAAAAGCAGGTGCTTGAGCTAGGCGGCTCCGACCCCTTCATCGTGCTGGCCGATGCCGACATCGAACTGGCCGCCAAAACCGCCGTGAAGGCACGGTTTTCCAACACCGGGCAAAGCTGCATCTCGGCCAAGCGTTTCATCGTTGAAGCTTCGGTCGCCGACCGGTTCGTGCAACTGTTTTGCGAAGGCGCCGCCAAGCTCAAAGTGGGCAATCCGTTGGACCGCGACACCACCATCGGCCCGCAGGCGCGCGGCAATCTGCGCGATGAACTGCATGCGCAAGTACAGCGAAGCATCGCCGCCGGCGCCGTGCTGCGCCTGGGCGGCCAGCCCCTGGAAGGCCCCGGCTACTTCTACGCCCCCACGGTGCTCGACCATGTCACGCCCGACATGGCCGTGGGCTGCGAGGAAACCTTTGGCCCCGCGGCCGCCGTGATTCGCGTTTCCGGCGCCGACGAAGCCGTACGCATTGCCAACAGCACCGAGTTCGGGCTGGGCGCCGCGCTGTGGACGGGCGATCTGGCCCGCGCCAAAAAACTGGCGCGGCGCATTGAAGCCGATGCGGTGTTCATCAACGGCCTGGTCGCGTCAGACGCCCGCCTGCCCTTTGGCGGCGTCAAGCAGTCTGGTTACGGCCGTGAATTGGGCGAGTTCGGCATTCGCGAATTCACCAATGTGAAAACCGTCTGGATCGGCCCCGCGCAATAACGCCCCTTATCCCTTATCCCTTTTCCTCAACCCACCTACCACCCAACGCAAAGGCACACCATGACCATCAAAACCCCCTCCGGCGCCGCATTGATGCGCCCTGAAGAACTCGTCACTTACGAACGCGGCGGCGGTGCGCGCACCACGCCGCTGGTCAGCCGCTCAGTGGGAACGACCAGTTTCATCACCGGCTACACCGCTTTCGATCCCGGCACCAAGATCGCGTTTCACAGCCATAACTGCGAAGAAAGCGTCGTCCTGGTCGAAGGCGACGCCATGCTGGACATCGACGGACTGGAGTACCGGCTCAAGCCGCGGGACGTGACCTTCATTCCGCCCAACGTGCCGCACCGCTTTCGCAATTTGTCGGACACGCTGCCGATGAAGATCCTGTGGATCTACGCCAATGCCGATGCGACCCGCACCCTGATCGACAGCGGCGCCACGGCGCCAGTTTCCGCGGAACATCACAAATGACCGGGTTTGCAAAGACACCCATGCGCCGGGGCATGCTGCTCGCAAGCGCCATCGCCGTGACCGCCATGTGCGT
This sequence comes from uncultured Polaromonas sp., assembly GCA_964236835.1. Taxonomy (GTDB): domain Bacteria; phylum Pseudomonadota; class Gammaproteobacteria; order Burkholderiales; family Burkholderiaceae_C; genus Polaromonas. Next base: position 3,686 of record CAXSGT010000078.1, on the reverse strand, counting down.
GCCGCTGTCCGCCCACGCCCAGCCGGCCTACCCTTTCAAGCCGGTGACCATCATCGTGCCCTTCGCGCCTGGCGGCGGAAGCGATTATGTGGCCCGCCTGATCGCCAACAAGCTCACCGAGCGCACCGGCAAGGCTTTCATCATCGACAACCGTCCGGGCGGCGGCACCAACATCGGCAACGATGCGGCGGCGCGCGCCCAGGCCGATGGCTACACCTTGCTGCTGGGGCAGTTCACGCTGTCGGCCAACCCCTACCTCTACAGCGGCCTGCGCTACCAGGTGGACAGGGACTTCGTGCCCGTCGTGCATATCGCCAACGCGCCCACGGTGCTCGTCGTCGGCGGCAGCTCGCCGATCAAGGATGTCAAAGGGCTGGTGGCGGCCGCCCGCGGCGCGCCCGGCAAGCTCAATTTCGCGTCCGGCGGCGCGGGCACTTCCGTGCATCTGGCGGGCGAGCTGTTCAAGGCCGGCAACAAGCTTTTCATGGTGCATATCCCCTACCGGGGCAGCGCGCCCGCCATGACCGACCTGATCGGTGGCCAGGTGGACATGATGTTCGACACCTCCACCTCGGCGCTGCCCCATGTCAAAGGCGGCAAGGTGCGCGCCCTTGCCGTTTCCGGAAATCAGCGGCTCAAGGAATTGCCGAATGTGCCGACCTTCGCCGAACAGGGCATGCCCGATTTTGACGTGCCCGCCTGGTATGGCTTTTTGGCCCCGGCCGGCACGCCGCCGGCGGTGGTGCAGTGGCTCAACAGCGAAGTCAACCAAGTCTTGAAGGATCCCGCCATCATTGCCCGCCTCGATCAGAATGGCGCGTTCGCCGTCGGCGGCAGCCCCGCCCAACTGGGCGAATTCATGAAGCAGCAGGCGGGCAAGTGGGCCAGGCTCATCAAAGACGCGGGCATCAAGCTCGACTGATCAATCCTATTTTTTTACCCGGGTTTTATATGAAGTTTCTCGTTTTGCCCGGCGACGGCATAGGCCCTGAAATCGTTGAAGCGGCGCTGGGCGTGCTTCGCGCCGCCGACGCCAAATACCAGCTTGGCATCAGCTACGACTATGAAGACGTGGGTTTTGCGAGCCTGGAAAAGCACGGCACCACGCTGCGCGAGGAAGTGCTGCAGGGCGCCCGCGGCTACGACGGCATCATCCTGGGCACGCAGTCGCATGCGGACTATCCCAAGCCCGAAAAAGGTGGACGCAACATTTCAGCCGCTTTCCGCGTGGGGCTGGATTTATATGCCAATGTGCGTCCGGCCTGCACCCGCGGCTTCTTGCCTTCCAACATGAAGCAAGGCCGCACGATGGACCTGGTCATCATGCGCGAGGCGACTGAAGGCTTCTACCCGGACCGCAACATGGCGCAGGGCTGGGGCGAAATGATGCCTTCGCCCGACATGGCCCTGTCAGTGCGAAAGATCACACGCCACTGCAGCGAGCGCATCGCCCGCCGCGCCTTCGAGCTGGCGATGAAGCGCCGCAAGAAGGTCACCGCCATTCACAAGGCCAACAGCTTTCACATGACGGACGGATTGTTCCTCGAATGCGTTCGCAAGGTGGCGCTGGAGTTTCCTAAGGTGCAACTGGACGACTTGCTGGTCGATGCATCGACGGCCTATCTCGTGCGCAACCCCGAGCGCTTTGATGTGCTGGTGGGTGAGAACTTTTATGGAGATATCCTTTCCGACCTGGCCAGCGAGTTGTCGGGCAGCCTGGGGCTGGCCGGCTCGATCATGGCCGGTGACAGCCTGTGCTGCGCCCAGGCGCAGCATGGCTCGGCGCCCGATATTCAGGGGCAGGACAAAGCCAATCCCACATCGATGATCCTGTCGGTTGCGATGCTACTCGACTGGGTCGGCGAACACCACGGCTTGCCCCGGTTTTGCGAGGCCGCGAAAGCCATCGATGGAGCTGTGGACCAAGTGCTGCGGGATCCGCAAGCCCGCACCGCCGACCTGGGCGGGCGCAATGGGTGCGGCGCCTTCGGCAGCCTGGTGGCCGGAGCAATCTAGATGGAATGGGCCATTTCTACCATGAACACACTGACAACTCGCGGTGTATCAAGGCGCATCTGCCTGGCCGCGACCGCCATCGCCGCGGTATTTCCCGTTGCCGTTATGAACGCGGAGCCGAGTACCGTTTTTCCTGGCAAGCCGATCACGCTGATCGTTCCTTATACCGCTGGCGGCAGTTCCGACGCGCGCGCGTCAGGTCGCACAAAAGATGTCCATCATCCTCGGAAAACCTGTCATCGTGGAGAACAAGCCGGGAGGCAACGGCAATATCGGCACCGACGCGATCGCGAAGGCCGCCCCCGACGGCTACACCATCGGGATTGGCAACTTCGCGCCTTTGGCGGTCAACAAGGTGCTTTTCCCTAAGCTTTCCTACGACCCGATTTTAGACCTGGCGCCGCTTGCGCTGCTGGAAAAGGGGCCGCTGCTGCTGGTCGTGAGCGCCGACAAGTCGCCCTATAAAACTTTGAACGATTTGTTGCTGGCGTCGAAGGCGCGTCCGGGCGCCATGAGCTGTGCGTCGGCGGGCTCCGGCGGCGCTTTTCATCTGGCGGGGGAGATGTTGAATGTGTCCGGCGGGGTTTCGGCGGTGCATATCCCGTACCGGGGCGGCGGACCGGCGACCAATGATCTGCTGGGCGGAACGGTAGACTATATGTTCGACATGGTTCTGGCCGCCCTCGGCTATCTCACCTCGTCGCCGCCCAAAATGCGGGCGCTGGCGGTGGCAAACGACAAACGCGTGCCATCGCTGCCCGACGTGCCCACCTAGCCTCATCGGAGGCGGCAGTCCTGAGTCGTTTGCCAACTTCGTGAAAGATGAATCGCAGCGATGGGAAAACTGGTCAAGGACAAAGGCATCCGGCCAGACTGATTGGGTTTCGATATGGCGACGGATAAGACGCCCTCGCGCCGCTGGCACAGACTTACAGCGCAGGCGCGTCACTCAGCGCCTTAAGATTCGCCTTGAGCTGCTCGCTCATAGGCAAATTCAGGTTCACGCCCTTCGGCGGAATCGGCGACATAAACCACTTGCTGTAGAGCCGCGCGAACTCGCCCGACTTCATCAGGCGGCTCAGCGTGCCATCGACCAGCTTCTTGAACTCCGGGTCGTCCCGGCGCACTATGCAAGCATACGGCTCGACCCGCAGCCGATCGCCGACCACTGCTTTGCCGACCTTCTTGCGAACGTCGTCGATGATGGCTTCGCTCAGCTCGACCGAAAAGCCGACCGCCTTGGTCGAGCCGATCAAATAGCTGAACGGCACCGACGACCCGCGGTACGACACCGTGATCTTGTTGGCGTCGGCCACTTTTTTCAGCGTCTGCGCGCCGGCGGCGCTGCTCAAGTCCATGACACGGTCAGCGCCGTCGAGAGAGTCGAAAGTTTCATAATTTTTTAGATTCAGAAAGTTGGAATTGATGAAGTGCCGGAGAAATCGTTCCCGTCAGCGGACGGTCGCGCGTCTGGCTTATAGTGACCGTTTTCCATTGTTCACCTATTGCGCAAGCTGTCAATTCATGAAAACCAAAGCCGCCGTCGCCTGGAAATCAGGCGCTCCCCTGACCATCGAAACCGTTGACCTGCAAGGCCCGAAGTTCGGCGAAGTGCTCGTCGAGATCAAGGCCACCGGCATCTGCCACACCGACTACTACACGCTGTCGGG
>CAXSGT010000077.1:0-13913 GCA_964236835.1 uncultured Polaromonas sp. | reverse complement strand
ACGGATCACCTTGATCGAATCCGACGGCCTGGCGGCGTGCGCCGGCAACTACGACCTGATCCTGTGCAACCCGCCGTATGTGAACGCCGCCAGCATGGCCGCCCTGCCCGCCGAATTCCGCGCCGAACCCGCGCTCGCGCTGGCCGGTGGCGCCGACGGCATGGATTTCATCCGCAGCCTTTTCCTGACGGCGGCCGCCCGAATGAACGAAAATGCCGTCCTGGTGCTGGAAATCGGCAACGAGCGGGCGAACTTTGAAAGCGCCTTCCTGACGCTGGAGCCGCTCTGGTTCGAAACCAGCGCAGGCGCGGACCAGGTGTTGCTGCTGACGCGTGAACAGTTGCAGCAACAAACCAATCCCTAATAAGAAAATTTTCCTCCGCGTCCTCTGCGTTCTCCTCCCCTCCGCGTTGGAAACCTCTGCCGACCTCGCTTCCGCTCCCGACCCCGAATCACCATGATCACCCTGAAAAATGTCGTTCTGCGCCGCGGCGCCAAAGTCATCCTGGACAGCGCCTCCGTCACGCTCAATCCGGGCGAAAAAATCGGCCTCGTCGGGCGCAATGGCGCCGGCAAGTCGTCGCTCTTCGCCATGCTCAACGGCACGCTGCACGAGGACGGCGGCGAATTTTTCATTCCGTCGCAGTGGCGCATGGCGCAGGTCGCGCAGGACATGCCCGAAACCGGGCAAAGCGCGACCGACTACGTCATCGAGGGCGACGTGGTGCTGCAGGCGGCGCAGGCCGAAGTCGATGCGTCCGAGCTCAGCGGCGACGGCGACCGCATGGCGCACGCGTACATGGAGCTGTATGACGCCGGCGCGCACGACGCAGAGGCGCGGGCGCAGGCCTTGATTCTCGGCCTGGGCTTCAAGGTCGGTGAACTCGGCAACCCGGTGAACAGCTTTTCCGGCGGCTGGCGCATGCGGCTGCAGCTGGCGCGGGCGCTGATGTGCCCGTCGGATTTGCTGCTGCTCGACGAGCCGACGAACCACCTTGACCTCGATGCGCTGGTCTGGCTCGAAGCCTGGCTCAAGCGCTACCAGGGCACCATGCTCGTCATCAGCCATGACCGCGAGTTCCTCGACGCGGTCACCGACGTGACGGTGCACATCGAAAGCGCGAAACTGACGCGCTACGGCGGCAACTACAGCAAGTTCGAGGACCTGCGCGCCGAGCAGATGGCGCTGCAGCAGGGCGCGTATTCCAAGCAGCAGGACAAGATCGCCCATCTGCAGAAATTCATTGCGCGCTTTAAGGCGAAAGCCAGCAAGGCCAAGCAGGCGCAAAGCCGCGTCAAGGCGCTCGACCGCATGGAAAAAATCGCGCCGCTGCTCGCCGAAGCCGATTTCACCTTCGAGTTCAAGGAGCCGGCGAATCTGCCCAATCCGATGCTGTCGATGCAGAACGCGTATTTCGGCTACCCGCCGCCCGAAGACGCGCCGGCGGGAACGCCGTCCACGGTCATCGTGCAGAACGTCAGCAAGTCGGTGCTCGCCGGCCAGCGCATCGGCATCCTGGGCGCCAACGGACAGGGCAAATCGACGCTGGTCAAAACGGTGGCCCGCGCCCTCGCCCCGATCAGTGGCGACATGACCGAGGGCAAAGGGCTGAACATCGGCTACTTCGCGCAGCAGGAGCTCGACGTGCTGCGCCTGGCCGACAACCCTCTGGCACACATGATCCGCCTCGTCAAGGAAGTGAGCGCCGCCGGCAGGCTCGGCAGCCAGCCGACGCGCGAGCAGGATTTGCGCAGCTTCCTGGGCAATTTCAATTTCGGCGGCGACATGGTCAAGCAGTCGGTCGGCAGCATGAGCGGCGGCGAAAAGGCGCGGCTGGTGCTGTGCATGATCGTCTGGCAGCGGCCGAACCTGCTGCTGCTCGACGAGCCGACGAACCACCTCGACCTGGCGACACGCGAAGCGCTGTCGATGGCGCTTAACGAGTTCGAGGGCACCGTCATGCTCGTCAGCCATGACCGCGCGCTGTTGCGCGCCGTCTGCGACGAGTTCTGGATGGTCTCGCGCGGCGGCGTCGCGCCGTTCGACGGCGACCTCGACGACTACCAGCGCTACCTGCTCGACGAAGCCAAGCGCCAGCGCGACGAAGCAAAAAAATCAACCACGGGCCCGGCTTCGCCTATTGCTACCAAAAATATAGCTATAAACTCAATCGCAGCAAGCGAAAGAGGCATTTTTGATGCTCAAAAGTCGTCCGGCAAGAAAGAAACTGCCCAGCGCCGCCAGCAGCAGGCCGACGCCGCGAGGCCGCTGCGCCGGGAACTGGAAAAAATCGACCAGCGGATGCAAAGCCTGCACAGCGAAAACGCCAGCCTGGAAATCCTCCTGACGACGGTCAGGTCGCCGGCGGAAATCGCCCAGGCCGGCAAGCGCCTGAAGACGATCGAAGCCGAGCTCGGCGCGCTGGAAGAGCGCTGGCTAATGCTGACCGAGCAGATCGACGCCGTTGCGGTATAACGCTCAAAAACTTCCAAGGGATACCAGATGATGCCTGTCAATGCACTGGACCTGGCCGCCGGCGACCCGGCGCTCCAGGCGGCCGTCAAGCGCAGCCGCAAATTGCTCAACAAGCGCGCGCTGCTGGCCGCCGTCGCCAGCGCCGTCCCGCTGCCGGGCTTGGACTGGGCGGTCGACGCCGCGCTGCTGTCGAGGATGATTCCGGCGATCAACAAGGAGTTCGGCCTGGCGCCCGAGCAGATCGAGCAGCTCGATCCGCAAAAGCGCGAGCAGGTTCGCAATGCCGCCGCGACGGTGGGCTCGCTGCTGATCGGCAAATTCGTCAGCCGCGACCTCATCATCAAGACCGTGACCAAAATCGGCACGCGCATGGCCGCCAAGGAAGTCGCCAAGTTCGTCCCGCTGGCCGGACAGGTCGTCGCGGCCGGCATCGGCTACGCGGCGATTCGCTACTTCGGCGAGGAGCACATGAAGGACTGCATCCGCGTCGCCCGGCAGGCGCAGCTGCGGCTCGCCTGACGCGGCGGTTCAATCGACAAAAGGCAGCTCGACATACGACGCGTCGGGTCCCTGCAGGTGCAGCGTGTCCGAGCCGATCTTCTGCGGGTTGTAGATATGCGCCCAGACCACCTCGGTGACGGGCGTGTCGGTGTTGGCGATCTCGACGCGGATGCGGCTGCCCTTGCGGAACTGGTAGGCCATCGGGCGCAGCGGGATTTCCAGCCGCAGGAGCGCGCCGGGCTTTGAAAACACCTGCGACTCGTGCAGGTAGTACGGCGCATCGGGCGTGCTGAGCTTCGCATCGCGCGCGTCCGGCGACAGGCTATGCGAGGCGCGCAGGCAGCCCTTGGTGACGATGACGGCGCGCGGCTGCGCGCCCGGCGGCGCCTGGGCATCTGGGGCGAACTGCTCGCTGACCTTGACGAAGACATCGGTGTCCTGGCGCGTGCTCTGGATGAAGATCACCGCTTTGGCGTCGCCTTCCAGGGTGCGCTCGCGCGGCAGCGGCTCGCTGGTGAAGGTCAGCACCGCGCGCACCGTGTCCGGGCCCTGCGGCGTCATCACCGCGCAGCCGAGCACCCAATCCGGCTGCGGATAGCTGTAGCTGACAGTCGATTCGCCCGCGCTTTGCTCGGCGTCGCCGTGCAGCGAGCCATCGTTGAGCGAAGCCACGCTGCCGGTTTTTTGCGTACCGAGAAAATATTTTTCACGCCTTGCCTGCGCGGGCGGCCAGGCGGCACGCTGCTTTTTCAGCTGCGTGCCGCGCACCGGGTATTCGATGGCCGGACGCGCGTCGTAGGACGTGGCGACGCCCTTGAGGTAGCGGTCGTAGAACGGCAGCAGCACCTCACGGTGAAAGGGTATCGACTCGAACTCGGCGGCCGCGGCGAACGGCGTCGGCGCGCCGCTGATGAGCAGCTTGCACTTGTCGCCAAGCAGGCGCTTGGCCAGGATGTTGCCTTCCAGATGCAAGTCCTGCTTGGCCCACACGCCGATCGAGAACACCGGCACGTCGATCTCGCCGGCCCGATGCACCGCCGAGCGCTCCTTCCACCAAGCGTCGTTCAGCGGATGCTGGCTCGCCTCGTAAGCCATGTCGTGCGCCAGCTCGCGCGGCGCCGCGCCGTTGGCCGGATAGCGGTTGGCGACGCGGACGTTGAAGTTGAACCAGATGCCGAACCAGTCGGATTCGATGCCGTTGAGCGTGCCGAGGTAGCGGTAGAAGTCCAGGCAGCCGTCGTAGGGCGCGATGCACGCCAGGTGCGGCGGCTTCTGGATCGCCATGTGCCACTGCGACATCGCGTAGTACGACTGGCCGATGCCGCCCACCTTGCCGCTGCTCCAGGGCTGCGCCGCGATCCACTCGATGATCTCGTAGTGGTCGCGCTGCTCGGCGGCGTCGAACAGGTTGTAGCTGCCGCCGGACATGCCGCTGCCGCGCACATCGGCGTGCACGTAGGCGTAGCCGTGCTCGACATACCACTCGATCGGGCCGGTCTCGCGCCACAAGAACTGCGGCGTCGCCGGCAGTTCGTTGTTGTCGTAGCGATACGGCGACGCGGCGTACAGCACTGGATGCGGACCGGCTGCGTCAGGCCGGTAGATGCGCGCGGCGATTTCCACGCCGTCGCGCATGCGGATGAAAACGTCCTTTTCTTCGATCACTTGGACTCAGCTTTCCGCGGTGAAATTAAACGACTTGGCGATCGGCTGCCACTTTTGCATGTCTGACTTCAGGCGCGCGGCCAGTTCGGCCGAGGTGGACCAGCGCGGCTCCAGGCCGCGCTCCTGCAGCGTCTTGAGGACCGCGGGGGCGCCCAGCGCAGCCTTGATGGCGCTGTTGAGCCGCTGCACATGGTCAGCCGGTGTTTTTGCCGGGACGAAGAATCCAAACCAGTCGTTGAGCACGATGTCCCGGTAGCCCTGCTCGACAAAGGTCGGCGCATTCGGCACGAACCGGCTGCGCTTCTCGCCCGTGGTGCCGAGGATGCGGCATTTGCCGCCTTCGAGGAACGGCATGAAGTCGCCGACCGGCGCGCACACCGCCGCGACCTGGCCGCCGATCATGTCCAGGATCGCCGGCGTGGTGCCGCGGTACGGCACGTGCGTCAACTCGACGCCGGCGGCGCGCGCCGCCATGCTGCCGACGAAATGCAGCGTCGATGCGGCGGCCGGCGAGCCGAAACTGGCCGAGCGCGGGTTGGCCTTGCACCAGGCGAAGAACTCGGGCATCGACTTCACGCTGTCGGGGACCATCGGGCCGACGGCGAACGCCACGTCGAACACCGCGCCCAGCGCGACCGGCGTGAAGTCGGCCACCGGGTCGTAGGGCAGCCGGCGGTAGGTGAACGGATACAAATACATCAGCGGCGACGGCACGACGAGGATGGTGGCGCCGTCGGGCGGGGCGGCCTTGACGGCCGACAGCGCGATCAGCCCGGCGCCGCCGACCCGGTTGTCGACGATGACGTTGCGCGCATACGCCGGCTGGATGCTGTCGGCGATGCGCCGCGCGAACAAATCGAGCAAGGTGCCCGGCGGCGACGCCAAAATGATTTTTGCAAGGTTCAGCGGCTCGGCGTTTTGCGCCATCGCCCTCGCGGGCAGGCCGCCGCCCGCGAGCGCGACGGCGCTCGCCGAGAGCCGCAGGATTTCGCGGCGGTTGATTGATTGAAGTGATTTGTCGGCGTTCATCGCTGTCTCCTTGAAAATATTTGATGCTGCGAAAACTGCTTGGAAAAAATCCGTGGCGCTTGCGAAAGCCGCGCGATCAGGACGAGAACACCGGCGGCCGCTTGTCAAAAAACGCGCTTACCGCTTCGCGGTGGTCGGCGGTCTGGTGCGCCAGGCCCTGCAGTTTGCCCGCCTCGGCCAGCGCCTGATCGAGCGTCTGCGACTGCGCCTGGCGCAGCAATTGCTTGGTCCAGCGCAGCACCTGCGGCGGATTCACAGCCATACGGCCGGCGAGCTCCAGCGCCGCGGCCATCAGCTCTCCGGCAGGGACAACCTGCGACACCAGGCCGATGCGCAGCGCCTCGTCGGCCGTGATCGTGTCGCCCGTTAACGCCAGTTCAGCGGCTTTGGACAAGCCGACGATACGCGGCAGCAGCCAGCAGCCGCCGTCGCCCGGAATGATGCCGAGCTTGACGAAGCTCTCGGCGAAGCGCGCATTGCTCGCGGCGATGCGGATGTCGCACATGCTCGCCAGGTCGCACCCGGCGCCGATCGCAGGCCCGTTCACCGCCGCGATAATCGGCACTTCGAGCGTTTGAAAGGCGCGCGGAATGCGCTGGATTCCCATCCGGTAGCCTTCGGTGATTTCCTGCGCGCCGCCGCCGAACATGCCGGTGCGGTCGCGCATCTCAGCGACATTGCCGCCCGAGCAGAACGCCGTGCCGGCGCCGGTCAGAATGGCGACCCGCACGCCCGTGTCGGCGTTGAGGCCGGCAAAGCAGCTTTCAAACGCCGCGAACATTGCCTCGCCGGAGAGCGCATTGCGCGTCTGCGGGCGGTTCAGCGTCAGCACGGCGATGTGGCCTTGGCGCGTTAGCAGAATCGGCGGGTCTTCGGTCATGGCTTGTTTTCCTGTTTTTCGTGGAGGTGTCTTGCGCCTGCTTGCCAGGCCTTGGAAATCAAAACGGCAGCGGCCGCCCGAGCGACTGCGTGTAGAAAGTGTCGAAGAAGTCAAGCGCCGGGCGAAACGGCACCGGCGCTGGCGCAATCGTGTCGCCGATCGACATCGTCTGGCTCGCCGGTCCGGTGAATTCCGGCCAGGCCGGCAGGCCCCCGGCGTTCGGGTCGCCCGCGCGCGCAAAATTGACCAGGTAGCTCGACGCCGTGGCGGCGATCTGGCGGTCGAGATCGGTGTACGGGCGCGGCGGCGCGCTGCGGTCGAGGTTGTTGTAGAAATACACCTGTTCGAGCGAATGGTAGGCGCCGAATTTTTCCGGCGGGTCCTGGTCGTTGAACTTCTGGCCGGCGAAGTACGGCGGGCGGCGGTTGAAGAAATACAAAAAGGTCTTCGCCTTGCGCTGCGCGGCATGCGCCCGCGCCAGCGTCCACGGCTGCCAGGCGAAGAGGCTGTCGCGCATCGGCGCATACGCCATGGCGAGCACGTCGGCGTCGCTTGCGACTGGATAGACCTTCTTGAACAGCGGCGCCAGCGCGCCGAAGCGGGCATTGGCCGCGGCGTCGTAGCCGGCCAGCGTCGTGGCGAACGGCGGATACGGCGTGCCTTCGTCGGCGTTCCAGCCCAGCAGCAGCGGCACGTTGGCGATCTGCCCGCGCGCGACCATCAAATCGAGCTGATCCGGCCAGACCACGCCATCGACCACGGGCGCGATGACCGAGCCCGCCCCGGCCATGATCTCCTGCGGCGGTTTGGCGCGCAGCGCGGCCAGGTTGGCGGCGCCGAGGTTGGCGGCATAGGTCGCCCCCGCCGCCGTGGCCTGCGCCAGCGTGGGGTTCGGCGCGCCAGCCGGAAGGCTCGCGAAGCTTTCGACCACCAGCTTGTGGTATAGATTGACCGCCAAGGGCGACGCCAGCAATACGCTCGACAACCCGGCGCCGGCGGACTCGCTGTAGAGCGTCACATTCGCCGCGTCGCCGCCGAACGCGGCGATATTGGTCTGCACCCATTTCAGCGCGGCGATGGCGTCGAGCAGCGCGTAATTGCCGGAAATCCGCTGCGGCGACTCGGCGTTCAGTTCGGGATGCGCCAGCAAGCCCAGCGGCCCGAGCCGGTAGTTCAGCGTCACCACGACCGCGCCCTTGGTTGCCAGGCCGGTGCCGTTGTAATTGGTCTGCGAGCCGGCGCCCAGCTGGTAGCCGCCGCCGTGCAGCAGCAGCATGACCGGCCGCTTTTCGGCGCTGGCGGTCGCGGGCGCGGCGCCGGTCCAGACGTTCAGGTACAGGCAGTCCTCGCTTTGCGGACCGGGGTCCTGGTAAAGAATTGCGCCGGGAGCGCCGGCGGGGCGGTTGCCCTGGAAGCAGGCGGCGGAAAACGAATCGCTGCGCCGCACGTCGGACCAGGCCGCCACCGGCTGCGGCGCCTTCCAGCGCAGGGCGCCGACCGGCGGCGCCGCGAACGGAATCGCCTTGAAGACGCGCAAAGTGGCGGTCGAATCCGCCGCGGCGGCGACGATGCCCGCGCTGACCTGCACGTTGTCGTTCGCGGGCTGGTAGGTGATCGAGGGATTGCCGTCGCTCCCGCCGCAGCCCGAAACGAGTAATGCCGATGAAAGCACAAGGCCGGCGGCGCCGGCGAGCTTGTTGAACCGCATGATGGATGTCTCCGTTTTTGTTGATCGACTATCCTGCCGTCACAAACCCAGCACGCGCTCGGCGTTGCCGTGCATGATCTTTTCCATGACGTCGTCCTTGTAGCCGAGTTCGCGCCATTCGCGCAGGATGCGCTCGTAGGGCAGGCTCGGGTAGTCGCTGCCGAACATGATCTTGTCCTGCAGCCGGCCGCGTATATCGACTTTCAGGTTGCCCGGAAAATGCTTGGGCGCCCAGCCCGACATTTCCCAGTACACATTGCCCTTGTGCAGCGCGACCGCCGTGGTTTCCTCGACCCAGGGCCAGCCGGGGTGCGCCATGATGATTTTCAGCTTCGGGAAATCGGCCGCCAGGTCGTCGATATGCGAAGGATGCGCATGGCGCACCCGCGCTCCGTGGCCGCCGGGCATGCCCGCGCCCATGCCGGTCGTCCCGACGTCGATCATCACCGCCGCGCCGAGCGAGTCGATGAGTTCGAACAGGTCGTAGTAGCGCCGGTCATTGACGGCAAAGTGCTGCATGATGGGGTGGAAATGAAAGCCGACGAAGCCGAGTTCCACGACCGCCTTTTTCGCCTGGCGCATTGCGATTTCACCTTTTGCGGGCTCGACCGCGCCCCAGCACTGGATGACGCGCCGCGGGTGGCGCTGCCACATCTCGTGGACATATTCATTGGTGCACGGCGGCGTGGCGACCGTGGTTTCCAGGTCCAGCGCGACCAGGCAGGCATCGACGCCGGCGTCGGTGAATTCCTGGATCACCTCGGCTTCGCTCTTGGCGACCCAGTCGCGCTTCCAGTAGGTCGCGAGCGCTTCCGGATAAGGCCCCTGGGCGTCGATCCAGGTCTGGGTTCCGGGGTAGCAGTGCAGGTCGATGATTCTCATGGTCAGTCCTAAATTGATAGCTATAAAGGCATATGGGTCAAGCGGTAGAGGCCGATTTCTCGCTTAAAAGCTTGCCGGCGACCAGCTCGCCGAGCGCTTTCTTCGACACCTTGCCGAACGTCGAGACCGGAAAATCGGCGAGCACTTCGAGCCGCTCGGGCAGCTTGAACTTGGCGATTTCCTTGGTCAGCAAGAAGTCCACCAGTTCCTTCAGCGTCAGCGACTGGCCGGCCTTGAGGATGACGAAAGCGCACATCTTCTCGCCCATGTTGTCGTCGGGCATCGGCACGCAGGCGACGTTCTGTACCGCCGGGTGCATCAAAATCAGGTTCTCGACTTCCTCTGCGCTGATTTTTTCGCCGCCGCGGTTGATCAAGTCCTTCTTGCGGCCCTCGACGACGTAATTGCCCGACGGATGCATGCGCATCAGGTCGCCCGAGCGGTAAAAGCCGTCGCTCGTGAACTGCCGGGCGTTGTATTCGGGAACGCCGAAGTACCCGCGCAGCGTGTACGGGCCGCGCACCGTCAGCTCGCCGACTTCGCCCAGCGCCACTTCGCGGTCGTCCTCGTCGAGCAGCCTGACTTCGTCGTCGGCGCACACCGGCCGGCCGCAGGTCTCCAGCTTGACTTCTTCCGGGTCGCCGGCGCGGACAAACATCAGCGTGCCTTCGGACATGCCGAAGTTTTCCTGCACGAACACGCCGGGAATCAGCTGCCGGGTTTTCGCCCGCACCTCGGGCTGCATGCGCTGGCCGCCGCTCTGGATCAGCTTCAGGCTCGACAGGTCATAGTCTGCCACGCACGGGTCGTTGATGAGGCGGATCAAAAGCGCCGGAACGACTTTCAGGTGCGTCACCCGGTGCTTCTCGATCAGCGCGCACATCTCGGCCGGCCGGGTATTGGCGTGCAGCACCACCTTGGCGCCGCTGAACATGAAGCCCTGGATGCCGGGGCACGCCAGCGGCAGGTTGTGCGCGATCGGCAGCACCAGCAGCAGGACGGAATCGTCGTCGATCTCGCACACCGACGCCGCCACTTTCGAGTTGTAGGCATAGTCGTTGTTGGTGCGCGGAATCAGCTTCGGAATGCCGGTCGTGCCGCCCGAGAGCTGGAAGATGCACGGATCGGTCGGGTCGATTTTGATCTCGGACAGCCTGGACGCCGGCAGCGTCGCGGGCTTGTCGATGAGCCCCCGCAGCGAATGCTCGCCCGCCTTGGGATTGCCGAGCACGATGCGGATCTTCAGCGACGCGTTTTCCGCTTGGATGCGGTCGATCACCGGCGAAAAGCTGAAGTCGCCCGAGGTTTCGGGATAGACGCAGGTGGTCGCGCCCGACAAGTTCACGAACTGGCTGATTTCGGCATAGCGGTGGCTCACCAGCGCGGCGATCGGAATCGCGCCGATCTTCTGCAGCGCGAAATACAGCAGCACGAACTCGTGCACGTTCGGCAGCATCGGCACGATGCGGTCGAGCGGCTTGATGCCGATCTCCAGCAGGTTGAGCGCCAGGTTGCTTGACAGGCTGTCCATCTCGGCATAGCTGAACTGCCGCTCGCCGTCGATCAGCGCGACACGGCCTGCGAATTTTTTGAACACGGCGTCGAATTCCTGCGCCAGCGAGCGGTCCTGCCAGTAGCCTTTCTCGCGGTAGCGGGCGGCGAATTCGGGGGGGAAAGGGACGAATCCTTGCAGCATGGAATTTCCTTTGCGTGAGGTTCTAGGTCGTTCAGGTCGAGCTGGTGAAGCCGCCGTCGATGACGACGATCTCGCCGGTGACGAAGCGGTTCGACTGCAGCAGGTTCAGCATGGTCTCGGCGACATCGTCGGCCGTGACGCAGCGTTTGAGCGGCGTCGCGCGCGCGCGCTTGCCCATCAGGTCGTCGTATTTGTCGCCGAGCATGCGCTCCATCCAGTCGCCCTCCATCCAGCCCGGCGCGACCGCGTTGACGCGAATCTCGGGGCCGAGGTTCCACGCCAGCGTCTTCGTCATGTTGACGACCGCCGCCTTGCTCGCCGCGTACGGCAGCGGCTGCGGCCCGGGGCGGATGCCGACGATGCTGGCGGTGTTGACGATGGCCGGGTTCGTGCCCTTTCTCAAGAGCGGCACGGCGGCGCGCGTCACCTGAAAGAGGCCGCGGACATTCACGGCGAAGGTCCGGTCCCACTCGTCCAGGTCCAGGCTTTCGAGGTCCTTGACCTTCCATTTCGCGGTGGTGCCGGCGTTGTTGATCAGCGCGTCGAGGTGGCCGAACTTTTCCTCGATGGTCTTCATCATCCGGCGCACGCCGGCTTCGTCGCTGACGTCGCACTGGATGCACAGCGTCTCGGCGCCGAGCTTTTCAGCTTCGGCGGCGGTCGCTTTGGCCGCGTCGGCGCTGGAGCCGTAGTTGATGGCGACGTCGTAGCCGGCGCGCGCCAGCGCGAGCACGGCGCTCTTGCCGATGCCGGTGGCGCCGCCGGTAACGAGCGCTTTCTTGCGTGGGTCTGTCATGGGTTTTCCTTTGTGTCAGGGTTGAATTCGAATGCGATTGCCGTGCGATTGCCGGGCGACGAAGGCGTGGCGACCTACGGCCGGCGCAGCGCACCGATGGCGTTGAAATTTATTGCGGCTGGAGCTTCAGATCGGCGACGACTTTTTTCCACAGCGCGCGCTGCTCGGCGACAAAGTCGCCCAGCTGCCGGGGCGTGCCGGTTTTGGGGAACACGCCCAGTTCGGCGAAGCGCGCGACCATGTCGGGCATCATGACGATCTTGTTGATGTCGCGGTTGACCTGCTCGATGACGGCCGGCGGCGTTCCCGTCGGCGCGTAGATCGAAAACCAGCCGATCGACTCGAAGCCCTTGATCGTTTCGGCGGCGGCCGGAACACTTTCAAAGCCCGGCAGGCGCTCTTTCGACATCACCGCCAGCGCGCGGAATTTGCCCGACTTGACGAACGGCATCAACGCCGGCATGCCGTCGATGGTGACGGCGGCCTCGTTCGACAGCAGCGCGTTGATGGCGGTCGGCGAGCCGCTATAAGGCACAGTAAACATCGGCGCACCGGTCGCCAGGCCGAGCATTTCGCCGGTCAGGTGCGGCACCGAATTGGTTTGCGCCGCGGCGAAATTGATTTTGCCGGGCTGGGCTTTGCTGGCGCGCGCCAGGTCGGCCAGGGTCTTGATGTCGGACGACTGGTTGACGACGACCATCATCGGGCTGGTGCCGACGGCGGCCACCGGCGCCAAGTCGGTGTCGGCGTTGAACTGCGGGTTCTTGTACAGCTCGGGCGTCAGCGTCAGCACGGCGGCGGGAATGAAGCCCAGCGTATAGCCGTCGGCCGGTGCGCGCACCAGCGCCGACATGCCGGGAATGCCGCCGGCGCCGGGCCGGTTGTCGACGATCACCGACTGGCCCCAGGCCGCGCCCAGCCGCTCGGCGACCATGCGCGCGATCACGTCGGGCGTCGCGCCGGCGGGGAAAGGCACGATCAGCCGCACCGGCTTGGACGGAAACGCCTGCGCCATGGCGGAACCGCAGAAAGCGCCGCTTAAACCGAGTAAACCGAGCACCCCGGCCGCGATGGCAGCCAACAGACGGCGCCGGTTGTTTGCAATGAATATGAACATGTTGTCTCCAGTTTTTTTGATAAAGACGCGCCCGCTCCACGCGCCGCCCAAGCCGAAATTTAGGCGGTTTCGATGATTAGAAAAAGATGGCAAAATTTAGTGGGAGATACCAAAAATGCATCTCTTTTCTAAGGGTAAACCATGAAGCTGACCCAGATGCGCGACATGGTGGCGGTCGTCGAGCGAGGCAGCCTGCGCGCCGCGGCGCGCCATCTGGAGCTGGCGCAGCCGGCGTTGACGCGCAGCATCGGCGCGCTCGAGCGCGAACTCGGCGTGACGCTGTTCGAGCGGCAGGCGCGCGGCATGGTGCTGACGTCGGCCGGCATGTTGTTTCACCGGCGCGCGAGCGCCGTGGTCAACGAGGTGCGGCGCGCGCAGGAAGATTTTGCGCAGACCGGCGGCGACATGCGCGGCTCGATCGCCATCGGCCTGTCGATCATGCCGCACTTGGGGCTGCTGCCGCAGGCCTTGCCGGTCTTCAAAAGGCGCTATCCGCGGGTGCGCCTGAAAATCATCGAAGGTCTCTACCCGGCGATGGAGGCGGGCTTGCTCGACGGCGGCATCGACTTCTATCTGGGCGCGTCGCCCAGGCGCGAGCCCGCCGACGGCCTGGTCGCGCAAACGCTGTTCCACAACACCCGCACCGTCATCGGCCGCAAGGGCCATCCGCTGGCGGGCGCGAAGTCGATCCGGGAACTTGCGCACGCCGAATGGGCCACGACGACGATCGACTTCGATGCCGGGGTCGACCTGAACGAGCTGTTCGCCAAATACAAATTACCGCCGCCGCTCATCACGCTGCAGACGCACTCGGCGCTGTCGGTCATCGTGGCGCTTTCGAGCTGCGACCTGCTGGCGATTCTGCCGGCGCAGTGGAACGAGTTTCCGCTGACGCGCGACGTGCTGCGGGTCATCGACATCAAGGAAAAACTGCCGGCGCCGGACATCGTCATGATCCGCCGGCCCGATTTGCCGTTGACGCCGGCGGCGGACCACCTGTGCGACCTGCTCCAGCGCTACCTGCCGGCGTGACGCGTTTACTTCAGATTTTCACCACGACGCGGCCGCGCACCCTGCCCGCCATCAGGTCGGCCGCTTTTTCGGCGGCGCGGGCCAGAGGCACTTCCTCGGCCAGGGAATCGAGTTTTTGCGGGTCGAGGTCC
>CAXSGT010000076.1:0-13937 GCA_964236835.1 uncultured Polaromonas sp. | reverse complement strand
CTCAAATTATATGCCGGGTTTTAACCTCCGTCAAACTATTTTTTTTGAGTTTTTTCTGGTCTTCTCTGTTTTTCGCGCATGACGTCCAATGCCGATTTTCAAATTCATCCATCGGTATGCAACTTTTTTAGCAGATACGCTTGATTTTATCAAACATTAAAGCCATCGCCCATAAACAGCCCCAAGGCACCGGCGTGACCGGATCTCGGAATTTTTTACTAAAATAGGATTTATCGCAATCAGAGCGGTCTTTGTTTGCTATAGTTAAAATAGCGTTCGATAAAATTCGCGCTAAAGCCCGCTTCAACTTTACGGCTTGCGAAGCGGATCGAGCAGCGACGACAGCCCGTTATGGTCGATCTCATGCATTAGCGCCAGCAGGCGGCCAATCTCGCCCGTGGGAAAGCCTTTGCGGGCAAACCAGTTGAGATAGTTGCTTGGCAGATCGGCAATCAACTTGCCTTTGTATTTACCGAACGGCATCTCGCGTTTGAGCAGTAGCGCCAAATCCTCAGGATGCACTTCAGCCGCCCGCGCGTTTTACCGCATGGCCTTGCTTAAGCAGCGCCTGTAGCACCTGCTCGCAGTGATCGCCCTGTACTTCGATCGCGCCTTCCTTGACCGTGCCGCCCGAGCCGCATTCCGCCTTGAGCTGCTTGCAAAGCTGGAGCAACGCCAGCTCATCGAGCGCCAAGCCGGTGATCAGCGTCACGGTTTTTCCACCGCGTCCCTTGCTCGTTCTGGAAACACGCGTTATGCCGTCGGATTTAGCGGGCTGTCTGGCCTGCCTGCAGCTGCAAGCCAATGCCGCCCGGCTGCAGTCGGGGCATATTCTTCCGGCGTCTGTTGAATAGACTAGGCGGCTGTCCGAGGGCATTTTTTTCGATAACAGGACGTTTTTGCCCAACACGCTATTTTTCAATTATTGACAACGCCTGACGTGTGGCATGCCGCCCGGATGATTTTCAAATACGGATTAGGCTCGATATCGAGAAATCGCATCGGACGCGTTTCACTCTGTGAATACACCGATCGTTTTTTGGTTTCGCCTTTCCATGCGGGCTGGGCATAAAATTCAATCCAGGCGTAATTGGCCGTGTTGTTGGCGCAATCAAAAAGCACTTCCGATACGTAAGACCGATAGGAAACTCCTTCCCAGCTGACACGCTCGGCCGACCGGCTAACCCGGACACGCAACGCCCGAGTGCTTCCATTGACGAAAACAGGTGTTGGATCGACTTCGACGGTATTGACCGCCGCGTCTTCCGGGTCGCCCACGAGGTTGAACCAGACCGTCTCGGCCTGCGCGAAGCCTCCGTTCCACAGGCAAAACAAAACCAGTAATTTTTTCATCCGACAGTGTCTGGACAGGAATTTTCACTCGTCGCAGTTGCTTGGGAGCCAAGGCATGCTTGAACAAGCCCACCAACGAAGCATGCGGATCGCCGGCATTATGGAGGAAACCAGTGGCCGTGAACCCTACAGCGGAAACGCCGTTGCGCGGCGCATGCCAAACGCTGAGATCGAGCGCTGCACCTACTTACACAGCCGCCGCTACATGAAACCATCAAAGGCCCAATGACAGGCTCAAGCACTTCAGCGCTGCTGGCCGGAGCTCATGAACTGCTCGAGCATCGACATGCCCCGATTAAGAACATCGTCGCCGTCGGCGGGCACACTGCCTTGCGGCGTCAGATGATTCACCATTTCAGGCAGGATTTGCGCCATGCCGCTGGAGACTTCCTCATGGCTCACGCCTAGCTGCTGCGACAGGCGCGACAGCTCATCCATCCCAACTACATCGTTGACAGCCTGCGGCGCCAATTCTTCGTTAGGCCCGGTCGATACCCACGAGGCGGCCTGCTGGCTGTAGCCTTTTTGCTGGAAGCTCTGCAACACCCCGCCGATTCCGCCATTGCGCTGCACCCATTGCATGGCCAGGGGAAGCAGCATTGCCATCAAAGCACCCTTGCCGCCCATCCCGCCCATGCCCATACCCGAGCCAGCTCCACCCATGCCGCCAAGACCACCCCCCGACCCTGCGCCCAACAAGCCGCCAAGTACATCGCCCAAGCCTGTGCCCGCGCCGCCACCCATCGGGCTTTGCTGCCCACCTCGGGCGGCGCCAAACACGCTGCCGAGAATCTGTCCGAGGAAATCGTTTGCCATCTTATGCTTTCGAAATGCTAAAAAACAATGACCATAGCGCCAAACACCCGGCGTGCGCGTAGGCAAAAGCCGCAATTGCGCGGGTATTCCTGAACCTCGGTCGAACATGCGCGGGCGATCACATACATTATTAATGCGCCAACGCAAATGCCGGTTACCCTTGGTTTTCGCCATACTGGCCAAATCGGCATTTGCGAAACCGGCATATGCGCCGCACGGCGATCCATGCAGCATCTTCAAATCACTCACCGAAAAGTTCAATGAAAACTCCTTTATTCCCCAAAAAGCGTTTTGTTTCCTCGGGCGCCGGCGCGCTCACGCTGGTCGCAGCCGCCGCAGGCGCCGCCGCCACGGCGGTCTGGGTCGAACTCCAGGCGCGCCGCGCCGAGCGTGAAAACCCGCCGGCCGGCCAGTTCCTCGACATCGACGGCGTTCGGCTGCACTACGTGACGCGCGGACAAGGCTCGCCCGTGGTGCTGCTGCACGGCAATACCGTCACCCATGCCGATTTCGAGGCCAGCGGCCTGATCGACCGGCTGGCGCGCAAGCACCGTGTGATCGCCTTTGACCGCCCCGGCTTCGGCTACAGCGACCGGCCGCGCGACCGCTTCTGGACGCCGGCGGCGCAAGCGACCTTGTTCCAGGCGGCCTTGGAGCGGCTGGGCGTCGAGCGGCCGGTCGTCGTCGGTCATTCAATGGGAACACTGATCGCGCTGGCGATGGCGCTGGATTTCCCGGCGAAGGTGCACAGCCTGGTGCTGATCGGCGGCTATTACTACCCTGGCCCGCGGGTCGATGCGCTTTTGACGGTGCCGGTCGCCCTGCCGGTCATTGGCGACGCCATGCGCTACACCGTCACCGCCCTGTCCGGCCGCGCGATGTTCAAAGGGCTGACGAAAGTGCTGTTTTCGCCCAGCGAGGTGCCGGTGAATTTCTTGCCGACACTGTCGCGCGAGATGATGTTGCGGCCGGTGCAAATACGCGCCAACGCCGAGGACGCGACGTTCATGATCCCAGGGGCGGCGGCCAACGCCAGCCGGTACGACGCGCTCAAGCTGCCGATCACGCTTATTGCCGGAGACGGCGACAAGATTGTCGAGATGGCCGACCATTCGCAGCGATTGCACAGCGAACTGCCGCAAAGCGAGCTGCATATCGTCGCCGGCGCCGGACACATGACGCACTACACAGCGCTGGACCTGGTCGTGGCGGCCATCGAAAAATCCGCCACAAGCGGCGCCTAGCTTGCGCGGACGCCCGGCGGCCAGTTCCGCCACAGGCCTCGCGGCCAAAGCGGGTTCGCGTCGGCGCCGATGCCATCCGGCTGCGCATAATCGCTTGCATGCGGCAAGCGCCTGAAAGCATCCTTCTTGACGAGCCAGCGGCGCGCCGTTTGCTGCTGGCGCGGGCGATTGAAACCAGCGACACGCAAGGCAAGCTGCTCGGGGCGCCGGAGCGCGAAGAAATCGACCGCCTGGCACTGGCGTTCGCCGGCAAGGGCTCGCCGCCTTCCGGCGCCGCCGCCGAAGCATTTCTTGGCGAACGCGCCCGGCAAATTCTGCGCATCGTTGAAAACCGCGAGCCGGCGCTGGCGTCGCGGCAAGCGCTCAGGCCAACGACACGGCGGCTCGCTTTGGCGGCGTTCGTGACGACGGTCATCCTAGGCGCCGCCACCGACCGTATCGCCAATCCGCATCGGGTCGATCTGCTGTCGCTGCCGCTGCTGGCGATCGTTGCCTGGAACGTGCTGATCTACTGCGCCATCATCGCCAGCTTCGCAAGGGCTATGGCGCCGCGGCGGCGGTCCCGACTTTCGGCAGTTCAAGGGTCTCAGGAACCCGACATCCAGCCCGCCGCGCCGTCGTTCTTCGTTCGCTGGACCGAGGGTTGGCTCGCCTGGCGCCGCCGTTCGGGCCGGTTGCGCGGCAACGCGACCGTGATTTTCCTGCGCAGCTGGTATGCGGCAACCGCGGCGCTTCAGGCCCAGCGCTTGCGCAAAATTCTGCACCTGGCGGCGGCCGGCTGGGCGCTGGGGCTTGTCGTGTCGCTTTTCAGCCGTGGCCTGGTGGTGGAATACCGCATCGGCTGGGAAAGCACCTTTCTGGGCGCGGCCGAGGTGCATGCCCTGCTTCGCGTGCTGCTGCTGCCGGCCATGGCGTTTTTTCAATTTCAGCCATTTACCCTCCAGGATATTGAAAACCTGCGCTTCGGCCACGGCAACGGCGCCCTGGCCGGTGCGCGCTGGGTTTACATTTATGCCGCTTTGCTGGCGGTCGTGGTCATCGCGCCACGCCTGGCGCTCGCCTTGTATGCCCGGTGGCGCGAGGCGATGCTGTCACGCCGCATCGCGGTGGGACTGTCCGATCCGTACTACCAGCGGCTCTTGGCGATGCTCGATCCGAAGCGGGTGCAACTCGGACTGCTGGCGTTCCGCAGCGAAGACAGGCCGGCGCTGCTGCGCATTTTGCGGCCGCCCTGGCGAACGCCTGAGGCCGATTTAGCAGCGGATGAGGCATCGCGAACATTGATCCACGGCAAGCATGGCGAAGTGCTTTGCCTTGTAGAACTGCCCAATATTCCCGACATTCACTCAGCCAGCGATTTCCAGCCGCCTTCTGCAGCGGTGGCCGCCCCTGAAGGCGGCTGGACGGCCCGTCTGCTTGGCCGCCGCTGGGCCGCGCGCCGCGCCGCGCCGGCCTCGGCCGCAACCTCCAACCCGCGGCGAAGCGCCACTGAAGGCAGCGATGTCCTGCTATTGCTGGTGCGCAGCGCCGAAGACGTCGAATCGGCCCGGCCTTTCCTCCATGAGGCTGGCCTTCCCGCCCTGCTGCTTGTCAATTCACCAGCGGCTGGCGCGGTTGAACGCTGCCGCTCCCAGGCACAGGCCTCGGGCGTGCGCGCCGAAGCGCTGAGCTTCGACAGCGTTGCCGAATGCTGGGTGCAGGACCCAGTCCTCTTCGACGCGCTGGCCCGCTGCGTGCCGGCGCCGAAGAAACAAGCCTTCGCCGGACTTGCCGACGCGTGGGTCAGGGGCAATGAAGCGCGCTTGGCCGAATCGATGCAAGTCATCGCCACGCGCTTGATCGATGCCGCCCGCGAACTCGAGGAGGCGCCCGGCGCCCTGGCCTACCTGAAGCGGCTGACCAGCCTGGCCGACCGCCAGGCCGAGGTGGCGGCCAGGCAGGCGGCGATCGATGCCGTCGTCGAGCGCCTGCGGCAGGCGGCGCGGCGTATGGATGCCGCGCTGCTGCGGCTGCACGGCATCGACGATGCCGCGGAAATGCCGCCCGAGCTGCCTTGGGAAGCGAAATTCGATGTCCACGCGTCGATCAATGCGAAGGAAGCCGGCCTGGCCGGCGCGGCCACCGGCGCGGCCTCGGGCGCGTCGATCGACCTAGTGACGGGGGGATTGACCCTCGGCATGGCCACGGCGCTCGGCGCGCTGATCGGCGGCGGCGCCGCGTTCGCCGGCGCCGCCTGGAAGAACCGCACGACGCCCGCCGGCGCCACGCAGGTGCAGCTCGGCGGCGACATGCTGCTGGCGATGGCGGCCGCGGCGCTGCTGCGCTACCTCGCCATTTGCGCCATGGAGCGCGCGGCGGGGGCCTTCCTGCCTAGCGGCGCAAGCGCTTCGTGGCAGGCCAGGACGCTGGCGGCCGTGGAAGCCAGAAAGGATGGCTACACGCGCTGTTGGGCCGAAGCGCGGATGCGGCCGAGCCAGCCGCAGGCCAGCGCATCGCTTGCCGGTGAACTGCAAACGACCATTCGGGCCGTCATGGACGAGCTGTACCCCGGAACCGGGCGTTGAGCGCTCTCAGCTAGCCGCGCGCATGCCGCCGCAACGCCCAGGCGAACATCGCGCCGGCCAGCGCCATCACCGCGCCGCCGCTAGCGACGACGGCGGCGGTGCCGACCCGCTCGATCAAGCTGGCGGCCAGCAAGATACCGATCGACTGGCCGAGAAACATGCACGACGAGAACAGCGCCACCGCGGTGCCGCGCGCGTTCGGCGCCATTTGCGCGGCGGTGGTCTGGATCGTGTTGTGGAACATGAAAAACCCGAAACCGGCCACCAGGCTCGCGGGAAGCGCGGGCAGCCAGTGCGGCGTCAACGCCATCACCGACGCGCCCACGCAGGCGATGAGCCCGCCGTACAGCACCAGCTCCGGCTGGCGAAAACGGCGGATCAGGCGGCGCCCGGCCGCCATGTACACGATGCCGCCGATACCGTACAGCGCCACGATGGCGCCCGCCAGCGAAAGCGACAGGCCGAACGCGCGATGCAGGTGCGACGGCCACATCGCCAGCACGCCGAAACCGGCCGCGCCTTCGACGACCGCCAGCAGCAAAATAATGCGCGACCAGGGGCCGGTGAAAAGCAGCAGCGTTTGCTTGACGAAACCATGTGGCGCGCGAACCTCGACGCTCGCGCCCACGACGCGCTGCCGGCGCAACTCGGCATACAGCAGGCCGCCCACCACGCCGAGCAGCACCGTCATGAAGACAAACGGCCAGCGCCATCCCAGGGCGTCGGTCAGCAGGCCACCGACGAGCTGGCCGCCGACTATGCCCAGCGTGGTGCCGAGCCCGGTGCGCGTCAGTGTTTCCTGCAGTTGCTCTGGCGGCACGGCGCCCGCCACCCAGGCCATCGCCATCGGAATCATCGCCGCCGCGCCGAGCCCCATCAACAGCCGCGCCAGCAGCAAAACATCCAGGCTGGGAGCGACCACGGCCAGCAAGCTGGCGGTGCCGCAGCCGAGCGTGCCGAAGGTGAGGATGCGAAACGTTCCCAGCCGGTCGCCCAGCGGCCCGAACCACAGCTGCGATATGCCATAGGTGATGGCGAACACCGACACGACATGCGCCGCCTGCGCCAGGCTGACGGCGAACACGCGGGCGAGTTCAGGCAGCATGGCGTCGCAGATACGCTGCGCCGCCATGCTGGCGAACGTGGTGAATGCCAGCAGCACGATGGTACGCCGCGTGGCGGGGGAAATGGCGGCGGAGCCGATGGTCATGGACAACGGTGGAGTTGGGCGAATGGGGCGGCTGCCCGCGCCGGGCCCGTCGCGAACGCCGGCTCATTTTAGGTTGCGTTTTTGCGGCCGGTCCAACAGGGCCTATCCTGGCCTTGGCAGCCAATTTGATGATAAAAAATGGCTTTTACGCATACTGGGCGGACACAAGTAGCTATCATTTTTATAGTTTAAGCATTTTAATGGTGAGTACGGGCGCGCCAGCCTTGTAAGAAACGCATGCCCAAACCGACCAACCGCCAGCGACCCTGTATTGAACCAAAGGAACCCCATGATGAGCCGAAGAGACACCCTTTTGAGCGTTGGCGCCCTGGCCGGCGTTCGCAGCCTTTTTTCTTCTTCCGCGGCGCAGGCGGCGCGGGCCTATGAAGTCGCGCACAGTCCGGGCGAATGGCAAAAGCTCCTTCAGCCGGCGCAATTCAACGTATTGCGCCAGGCCGGCACCGAGCGCCCGGGCTCGAGTCCGCTGAACCACGAAAAGCGCGCCGGCGTGTTCAGCTGCGCCGGCTGCGCGCTGCCGCTTTTCTCGTCGACCACCAAGTTCGACAGCGGCACCGGCTGGCCGAGCTTCTGGCGGCCCATCGACCAGGCGGTGGTCGAGGAAAGCGACAACGCCCTGTTCATGAAGCGCACCGAAGTGCTGTGCCGGCGCTGCGGCGGGCACCTCGGCCATGTCTTCGACGACGGCCCGAAGCCGACAGGACTGCGCTATTGCATGAACGGCGTGGCATTGAACTTCACTGCGGCGGCGTCGTCATGAAGGGCCGGCTGGTCTCGATCGCGGGCGCGGCGGCGCTGTCGGCGTGGGTGCTGGTTGGCGGCAGCGCGGCGGCGGAAAAGGCCGTCAGGCTGCCGGCGCCGCTGCTCGACGCGCCTGTGGCCGCGGCGGCGCAACCCGAGCGCGCGACGGCGGTGTTCGCGGGCGGATGCTTCTGGGGC
Source organism: uncultured Polaromonas sp. (assembly GCA_964236835.1). Lineage (GTDB taxonomy): Bacteria > Pseudomonadota > Gammaproteobacteria > Burkholderiales > Burkholderiaceae_C > Polaromonas. Next base: position 5,793 of record CAXSGT010000076.1, on the reverse strand, counting down.
GTGCAGGCGGTGTTCCAGCATACCCAGGGTGTCTTGAACGCGGTGTCAGGCTATGCGGGCGGTGCCAAGGAAACCGCCAGCTACGCGCTCATCGGCAGCGGCCGCACCGGACATGCCGAATCGGTGCGGGTCAGCTACGACCCGAAACAGATCTCGTACGGCAAGCTGCTGCAAATCTATTTTTCGGTCGCGCACGACCCGACGCAGCTTAACCGCCAGGGACCGGACTCGGGCACGCAGTACCGCTCGGCCGTCTTCTACCAGGACGCCGGCCAGCTGCGGGTGGCGCAAAGCTACATCGCGCAGCTCGACGACGCGAAAGTGTTCCCGGCCAAGATCGTGACGCAGCTGGCGCCGCTCGACGCGTTCTACCCAGCCGAGGCCTATCACCAGGACTACGCCACCCTGAATCCCAATTCCGGGTATATCGCCCGCTTCGACCTGCCGAAAATCGCCAGCCTCAAGGCGCTGATGCCCGAGCTGTACCGCGAAAAGCCGGTGCTGGTGAAGTCGCAGGCCGGCGATTCCTGAGGCGGCATGCGTTCGTCGCGGCGCCGGCCTACACGCTGGCGAGCGCACGCCGGTTAGGGTGTGGAGCTTTCATAGTCCCTCAAGGAAACCAGCATGACCATCCAGCCAGGCGTGCGGCCTGACCGCATCGACGTGAACGACAGCGCCGCCCTTGCGCAATGGGCGAAAAAACTCGACACGACCGAAATGCAACTGCGCGACGCGGCCGCGGCGGTCGGCGACAAGGCCGCCGACATTGAAATGCATCTCAAGGGCAGCCACAGCACGACCAACGCCGATCGCACCGATGAATTAGGCGCCGCATAGACCCCGGACCGCGCGGCTTTTTTGTCAGCTTGCCGCCAGGCGCGCGTTTTGCGGAAACATTGCCTTGCGTGATTCCTCGTCCATGTCCTGCTTGAACGCGAACCGATCCTTCAAGGCATCGGCGCGTTGCGCAGCGGGGTGCGAGTTGATGGCGTCGAGGTGGCGCTTGACGTTCGGCAAATTCGCCCAGCCGTTGTCGCCGAGCAGACGCGGAATCACGCGTGACCAGCCCCAGACGGCCATATCGACCAGCGTGTAGCTGTCGCCCAGCATCCATTGCCGGCTGGCGAGGTGTGCCTCAACGATATTCCAGTGGCGCTCGGCCTCGAAGACATAGCGGTTGACGGCATAGTCCTTCGGCTCGGGAGCATAAAACTTGAAATGCACCGCCTGGCCGCAATAGGGGCCGATGCCGGTGGCGACGAACATCAGCCATGAATACATCTCGGCGCGCGCTTCAGGCGTATTGCGCGGCAGGAACTGCCCGGTTTTTTCAGCGAGATAAAGCAAGATCGCGTTGCTGTCGAACACCGTCGCGTCGCCATCGACCAGCGCGGGCGTCTTGCCGTTGGGATTGATCGCGAGAAAGGACGGCGCATGCTGCTCGCCTTTGCGGGTGTCCACAGGCATCAGCTCATAAGGAAGGCCGGCTTCCTCCAGGTACAGGGCGACCTTGAGCGGATTGGGCGAAGGATGGTAGTAAAGTTTCATCATCGGGCCATTTTATGGCCTTGACGGGAATTTTCACAGGCGCCGCATCCGAGCAGTTCCAGTTCAAACCGCCCGTCCCAGCCGGCCGATGCCTTCTTCTATCCTGGCGACATCGGCCGTGGCGAAGCTGAGCCTGAAGGTGGCGAGGTCGGCGTCGGCCGCATAGAACGGCGCGCCCGGCACAAAGGCCACACCCTGCTCGATCGCCCGCTTGGCGAATAGGCCCGCGTCCCGGAGGCCGCCGCCCTTGCCGGTCAGCCGTGCCCAGAAGAAGAGCCCGCCCCGCGGCTGTGTGAATTCGACCGCGTCGCCCAATTCGCGCCTGAGCGCTTCGCCCATCGCCCCGGCGCGCTCGCCATACACCCTGCGCACCTTGTCCAGCGTCGCCGGCATGCGGCCGGCGTTCAGGTATTGCGCCGCCGTCGCCTGGGCGAAAGTGCTGGTGTGGGCGTCGCTGAACTGCTTGCACATGACGGCTCTGGCGAGCAGCTCGGGCTGGGCGATCAGCCAGCCGACGCGCAGGCCGGGCGACAGCACCTTGGACAACGACCCGCAGTGCGCCAGCAGGTCGCGGCTGCCGGGGACGGCCCTGCTGAGCGCGAGCAACGAGGGCGGCGGCGGTTCGCCGAAATACAGCTCGCCGTACGGGTCGTCCTCGACGATCAGCGTGCCGTATTTGACGGCCAGCGCCAGCACTTCTTTGCGGCGCGCAAGGCCCAGCAGCGCGCCGCTGGGGTTGCCGAAGGTCGGAATCAGGTACACCAGTTTCGGCTTGTGCTCGGCGATCAGTTTTTCGAGCTCGTCGATTTTCACGCCATCGGCGTCGATCGGCGCGCTGACGAGTTCCGCGCCGTACAGCCTGAAGCACTGTATGGTCGCCAGAAACGTCGGGCCTTCGACTATCACCTTGTCGCCGGGCGAAATCATGGTTTTGCCGATCAGATCGAGCGCCTGCTGGCTGCCAGTGGTGACGATCAGCTCGTGCGCCGCCACGGTTGCACCCTTGCCCGCCATGAAAGCGCCGATCTCCTCGCGCAGCGGCTCGAAACCCTCGGTCGCGCCGTATTGCAGCGCGGCGCCGGGGTTTTCAGTCAGCGCCGTATCGACCGCCCCCTTGATGCCAGCCACGTCGAACATCGCGCTGTCGGGAAAGCCGCCGGCAAAGCTGATGATGCCAGGCTTGCCCAGCAGCTTGAAAAGTTCGCGGATGGCGGAGGTTTCGATGTTGCCTAGGCGGTCGGCGAATTGCAGGGGCATGGTGGCTCTTCCGGATGAATGGCTTGGAAAATGATGCGTGGGTCGGCGCTGGCATGAATGTTACCGCCCTGAGGATGGTTTCCGGTTCGCGGGCCAACTCGACCCGGCTCCAGTTCGGGGAGCCCTCATCCCTGCCTTCTCCAGAGAGGAGAAGGAGGAATACCCAATGCGCCGAGCGCCGCGTTCGTCCTGCTGACTCTTGCTTTTGTATTCTCTCCACCCCGTTCTGGCTGGGCCTGTGATGACCGGGAAAAGCGGGATCAGGGCCGCGCGCTGTTTGAGCGCAGCGAGTTTGCGCGAACCCCCGCTTTTCCCGGGCAGCGCAGGGACCCAGACAGCCGGGTCGCCTTTCTTTTGCTTACTTTTCTTTGGCGAAGCAATGAACAAGTGAGTCGCCCGCCAGGCAAGACCGACCAGCCAAGCCATGGCAAGCCTGACAGGGGACAATCCACAAATGAAAAAAGCATCCATCGAACCATTTTTCGCCACGCTAAAGGCCGCCAATCCGCTGCCGGTCACCGAGCTGGAATACACCAGCGTGTTCGAGCTGCTCGCCGCGGTGATTTTGTCGGCGCAGGCCACCGACGTGAGCGTGAACAAGGCGACGCGCCGGCTTTTTCCGGTCGCCAACACGCCGCACGCGATTCTGAATCTTGGCCTTGAGCGACTGGAATCCTTTATCAAAAGCATCAACCTGTACCGAGGCAAGGCGAAAAACCTGCTTGCAACGTGCGAAATGCTGATCGAGCGGCATGGCGGCCGGGTGCCGCGCAGCCGCGAAGCGCTGCAGGCGCTACCCGGCGTCGGGCGCAAAACCGCCAACGTGGTGCTCAATTCGGCGTTCGGCGAAGCCGTGATGGCGGTCGATACGCATATTTTTCGCGTCAGCAACCGCACCGGGCTCGCACCGGGCAAAAACCCACTGGAAGTCGAGCTGCAGCTGCTCAGGCGCGTTCCGCCCGAATACCTCCTTTATGCGCATCACTGGCTGCTGCTGCATGGCCGCTATGTCTGCATCGCACGCCAGCCGCTGTGCTGGCAATGCGCGGTCGCGCCGTGGTGTGACTACACGCCCAAGACGCCAAGACCCGCCGCCTGAGCGCGCATGCAGACCGCTTTGCCGCGTTTATTCCGGTTACCGGACAAAAGTCCCGTCGGCGCGAATCATCGTCAGGTTGACAAAGCGCGAGCCGAGGTTGCTCTGCTTGCTGTAGGCGACTGCAAAACCGCCTAGATCTTCATTGGTGAAGGACTCCAGGGTACTGATGATTTTGGCGCGCGTGACGGGCGCACTCATCTTCTGCAAGGCGCGGACAACCAACTTCGCATTCAAAAAGCCTTCCATGCTGTTGTAGCTGAACTTTTTATCGGAAGTCGCGGAAATGATAGTCTGGTACTCACGCACCACCGCATTGCCCAACTGGATAAACGGATAAGGCACGACCTGAACCGCATAAACGCCCGCGACCAGTTCCTTGAGTTCCGCATGCAGCCCGGAAGACACGCTCAGCACAAAAAACTGGGGCCTCACACCCTTTAGGCGAACTCCCTTGATAAATGCCGCATTCGGCTTGGCCTGTCCGATGAGCAACACAGCTTGCGGCGCGGCCGCGGCAATGACATCGACAGCTTTTTCCACATCGACCGTACCGCGCGGCACCGGCGCCATGGCAATCGGCACCGCACTCCTTTTTTTCAAAGAGATATTCACCGCTTCCAGACCTTCCCTGCCGAAAGCATCGTCCTGATAGAGCACTGCGATTTTCCGCAGGCCGAGCGTCCAGGCATAGTTGACAGCCGCCTCGATTTCGTCGGAGGTGCTCGCGCGGACATGGAAAAGGTCCGGCACAAAAGGATCGCGCAACGATTTGGCGCCGCTGGTGTTACCGATCTGGGCAATGCCGGCGGCTTGAACAATCGGCACGATTTTCAGCATGTTGGCCGTGCCGCGAAAGCCCACCAGAGCGACCGCGTTATGTGTGTCGATCAACGCCTTGGTGTTTTCAGCCGTCTTGTCGGGATTGAAGCCATCGTCGAGGCTGACGAGCTTGATTTTTTCGCCGCGAATGCCGCCTTTCTTGTTCACGTCGTCGAAGTAAGCCTTCATGCCGCGCACGTAATCGGTGGTCAGGGCGGAAGTGCTGCCGGAAAAATCCCCCGAATTCCCAAGGATGATGTCTGCCGACGCGGCAGATGCGGCCATACAAAGAAACAGCGCGACCAGCAAATTGCCGAAGCGTGATAAATCAGAAACTCTCATGGCCGTAGTCCTGTTACATAAAGAAGCACTTATTATAGTAAAAAACATCCTTCCACGCCAGCCAGCTGAGTCCCTCTCATCCTGGCTATTCGCCCTCCCAGAAAGGAAGCCTCCTTTCGACGAATGCAGCGACGCCTTCGCGAAAATCATTGCTGCCATAACAGCGGCGAATCAGGTCTTCATCGGCCGGCAGGTTATGCGCCACGAGCCGGCGCAGACCTTCCTTGGTGACGCTTTGCGTTACCGGCGCCAGAACCAGCAAACGTTCGCACAAGCTGGCCAGCACCGCGTCGATCTCGCCCGCCCCGGCGATCTGCAACAGAAAACCGCAGGCCAGCGCCTCGTCGGCGGAAAGAATTTCCGCCAGCATCAGCATCCGCTTGACGCGCGGCACGCCGAACACCGCGCCCAGCCGCGCCAGGTTGGCTATCGACAGGCAGTTGCCCAGCGTCTTTGCGATCGGCACGCCAAAGCGCGATGCCAGCGTCGCGATGCGGAAATCGCACGCCGTGGCGATTGCCAGTCCGCCGCCGATCGCCCAGCCCTCGATCACCGCGACGGTTGGCATGGGAAGCGCCTCGATGCGGTGTATGCACTGGTCAATTTGCCGCTCGTAAGCCACGCCGTCATCGCCGCCGACAAGCGCCTTGAACTGCTCGATGTCGGTGCCGGCAACAAACGCCTCGCCGCCGGCGCCGCGAAACGTCGCCAGCCGCACCGACGCATCG
>CAXSGT010000075.1:0-14047 GCA_964236835.1 uncultured Polaromonas sp. | reverse complement strand
GCATGGCCCGAGTTTCCGGCCGACGGCACGCATTTGCAGCGCTATGCCGCGCGGCTGAACGCCGCCGAGATCAATTCCTCGTTCTATCGACCGCACCAGGGCGCGACGTACTCGCGCTGGGCGGCCAGCGTGCCGGACGACTTCCGCTTTTCGGTCAAGCTGCCCAAAACCATCACGCACCAGCAGCGGCTGCAGGGCTGCGCGCCGCTGCTCGACGCTTTCCTGGCGCAAGCCGGCGGCCTGGGAGTAAAGCTCGGCTGCCTGCTGGCGCAGCTGCCGCCCAGCCTGGCGTTCGACGCCGCCATCGCGAGGGACTTCCTGCGCGACCTGCGCGAGCGCCATTCCGGCCCGGTGGCGCTCGAGCCGCGCCACGCCAGCTGGTTCGAGCCGCCCGCCGACGCGCTGCTGGCAGGCCGGCGGGTGGCACGCGTGCTGGCCGACCCGCGGGTCGCCGTGGCGGGCAGCCGGCCGGGCGGATACGAAGGCCTTGTTTATTTGCGGCTGCACGGCTCACCGCGCATGTACTATTCGGCCTACACGCCGGCTTTGCTCGATGCGCTGGTCGGCCGGCTCGGCGCCGCCGCAAACTCGGGCGCCGATGTCTGGTGCGTCTTCGACAATACCGCCGAGGGCGCGGCGCTGAGCGACGCCTTGTACACCTTGCGGCGGCTGGCGGGCGGCTGACGCAAGTTGGCCTGGCAAATCAAGAAAAGGACTCTCGGATGAGCATCCCAGCCGGCGCCAATGAGTTTCATCACGGCCCCGAGATTTGCGCCGATGACGTGACGCGTGACAACGTCGAGTCAATGCGCCGGGTCGATAGCCAGGCGCTGGCCAGACGCAGCCGCGCTGACCGCATTGCCGCGTTTGTCGCCGGCTTCTGCGGCTCGATGACTTTTGTCTGGTTGCACGTACTGTGGTTTTGCTGCTGGGTCACGCTTAATTCGTGGCCGGGCATCGGGCATTTCGATCCGTATCCGTTTACTTTCCTGACGCTTGTCGTCTCGCTCGAGGCGATTTTTCTGTCGGCTTTCATCCTGATCAGCCAGAACTACGAGTTGCGCATCAGCGACCGGCGCAATCAGCTCGATTTGCAGATCAATCTGCTGACCGAGCAGGAAAACACCAAAATACTCCAGTTGCTCGAACGCATCGCCGAGAAAGTGGGACTCGACGTCAAGGACGACGCGGCGCTGCACTTGCTCGACCAGGACACCCGGCCGGAAAAGCTGATTGCGCAGATCGAGCAGGCGCAGCGGGAAGTTCGATGACGCGGCCTGCGCAACGGCGATCGATGGCCGCCAACAAGGGCTCAGCCGCCGCAATCCACCATGGCCCAGATGCCGCTGGCCGCGAACAGCTCGAGCTGCCCAGCCTGATCGCCCGCTGGCGGCTCCAGCGCGGCTTCGATGTCCCGCAGGCGAGCCGCCCGGCGGTTGCCGGCAATCGATGACATCACCGCGGCGACCATCCACAGGTAGCCCTGGACGATGTCGGCGCGCCCGGCGCCGGGCAGCGCCCGGGCCAGCGCCGCGATGCACTCTTTGGCCGAAGGATCGAGATAGCTTTGGTAGATGCCGCGGTGGTCGTTGGCGGTGTCGCTCGCCTCGCGCGCCAGCAGCACGAGAAAATCGCGGCTCGCGGCGTCGGCGGCAAGCTCGAGCAGCGGGGCGGTCCAGATCCGGACGATGGCGCGCACCGAGGCCAGGGTGTGCGGAACGATCTCGAGCGCCTTCAGCCGGGTGATGCGGTCATTGGTGATTTCATGGTAGCGGCGCGCAAAAAGCGCACGGTACAGCGCTTCCTTGCTGCCGAAGTGATATCTGATCAGGGCTGAATTGACGCCGGCTTCGGCGGCGATGTCACGAATCGAGACGGCTTCGTAGGCGTTGCGCGAAAACAGCCGCTCGGCGGCGGCGGCGATACCCTCCTTGCGCTGGAGCCCGGCCGGCTCGGCCTTTATTTGCAACCGCGTCACTCAACCGAAATTTTCGCCGCCTTGACGACGCGCCCCCACCGCTCATAGTCGCTTTTGAGCACGCCGTCGAACGCTTCGGGCGTTCCGCCGACCACCGTCAGGCCAAGGTCGGACAAGCGCTGGCGAACCTCCGGCAGGTTGACGATCCGCACCAATTCGGTGTTGAGCTTGAGAACGATCGCGCCGGGCGTTTTCGCCGGGACCAGCACGCCGTGCCAGCCATCGCCGTCGAAGCCGCGCAGGGTGTCGCCGACCGGCGGAACGTCGGGTAGCGCCGCCAGCCGTCTGGGGCTGCTGACCGCCAGCGCGCGCACCTTGCCCGCCTTGATCATCGGCACCGCGGTGGCAATCGGCTCGAACGACACCGGAACGATCCCGGCGACGACTTCCTGCAGCCCGCTGGTCTTGAAAGGCACATGGTGCATGTCGACGCCGGCCATGGTGCCAAAAAGCGCGGTGATGACGTGCGGGCCGCTGCCTATGCCGGGCGACGCGTAGTCCAGCGTGCCCGGACGGGCCTTGGCCAGCGCGATAAGTTCAGGCACCGAGGTCGCGGCCACGCTTGGATTCGTGATCAAGGCATACGACGCCAGCGTCAATTGCGTGACCGGCGCGAAATCCTTTTGCGCGTCGTAGGGCAGCTTGGCGTACACATGCGGATTGATCGCGACGATCGAGTTCACCGCCATGAAAAGGGTGTAGCCGTCCGGCGGGCTCTTGGCGACATAGTCCGCGCCGATGATGCCGGCGGCGCCGGGGCGGTTGTCGATGATGACGGCCTGGCCCAGGCCGCGCTGCATCTGCTCGCCCAGCACGCGCGCGATGACGTCGGGCGCCGTGCCAGCCGGAAACGGCACCACGAAGCGCAGCGGCCTGCTCGGATAGGAGGAGTCCGGCGCCTGCGAGTAGGCCGGCGCTGTCAGCAGCGCCACGCCAGCGGCGACGCCAAGCAGGAAATGTTTGCGTTTCATGGGGTTTCCTCGGGGGAAGGGTGTGCTGTCAGGCGTCGAACAGACCGAAATCGCGGGCGACCTGGGGCGTGTTTTTGCGCATCGCTTCGGCGGTTTCTTCGTTGACGAAGATTTTTCCGAGCACCTCGCCCGGACCGTCGTAGATGACCATCAGGATGGCGCTGGTGATGCCGATGTTCTTGAAGGTCCGCATCACGCCGATCGGCACTGAAAAGGTGTCGAACGGATCCATCTCGACCGCATGCTCGCCGTGGTCGCCATAGAGCAGCGCGAATTTTCCCGTCATCGGGATAAACACCTCAGGCGCGTCGTGCGCGTGCAGCGCCGCGCTCATGCCCGGCGGAACCTCCAGGTAGCTGATATGGAAATGATGCGGCGTCGTGATCTTCGCCGGCCCGAGGTGGCCGTTTTCCGAGATCACGTGGAAGTGGCGGCGCCGGCCCTCGGGCGACTTGATGTCGGCGAAAACTTCCTGATCGTCCACCAGGTCGCGAAAGCGCGCCAGGTATTTGGCCTCGACTTCCTCGGGCGAGATCGAAATCGTGTCGTCGACATACAGCTTCATGGCGTAGCGCGGCGGCTTGTCCGGCGGGGCGATCGCGCTTTCCGGCGGGATTGAGATTTCGCCGCTTTCAGCGCTTGGCGGCGCTTGCCGTTTCAGCAGCCCCGGCGCCAGCGCCAGCAGCAGCTGGACCAGCTCTTGCGGATGCGTCAGCATCGCGTCATGCGGCGCGGCGAGCTGCTCGATGCGCCAGCCGCGCGCCCGCACCGCTTCGGCGATGGGCGCGAAGATCGGGGCGATCGGGCCTTCGGTGCATTGCACATAGACCCGGGCGAGCCGCTCGGCGGCGGCGCTTTCGGGCTCGAGCACGGCGTCGTAGGTCGCCAGCGGATGCGGCGTCAGGCGCTCGGCGACATGGGCGGCAAGCGCCGGGTCGGTAATTCCCAGAAAGTCCGGCGCAAAGGGTTTGCGGTAGGGGTAGCCGCCTTCGATCGACTGGCGCGCCTCCAGCAGCCGCTCGGGCGTCCACAAGTCGAAGCCCTTGCTGCCCGGAGGCACCACATAGGCGTCGAGATAGACGATTCCCGCCAGCCGCTCGGGCGCCGCGTTGGCGACGCCCTGCGCGACCATTCCGGCGTAGCTGTGCGCCACCAGAATGACGTCCCGCAGGTCTTCGTAGAACAGCAGGCCGGCGACGTCGCGCACATGGGTTTGCAGCGTGACGGTTTCGGCGCCGTGGTGAAAACGCTCGGCGCAGCCCGACAGCGTGGGCGCAAACACCTCATGCCCCTGCGAGCGCAAACCGGCCGCCACCTCGCGCCAGCACCAGGCGCCATGCCAAGACCCGTGAACCAATAAAAATGTCGCCATGTCGCCTCCGAATTACACAGTCGTGTAAATTGTAGGCGGCTTCAGCGGCGTGGCATCACAGGGTTAGCCCTATAAAAGTCAGCCGGTGTGCGAACGGCACACGGGCGCGTTAAACGCCGGCGTGCGAGTGCTGCCCTGAAGCGGCCCTGATCTTGCGCTCGACGGAATCGAGCCGGTCCTGGCCCTGGAACCGCTCGCCGTCGATGACGTAGCTGGGAGCGCCGAACACGCCCGCCACGATCGCCTGCGCGGTGTTCTCTTCGTAGCGCTCGTGAGCCGCCTGGCAGTGCGACTGCTCCAGCCGCCCGGCGTCCAGGCCGCATTCGGCGAGCAATTCGGCGAGCACCTTTTCGTCGGCGATATGGCGCTGCCGCGCCCACACGGCGGCAAAGATCGCGCCGCTGATGCGCATCGCGGCGTCGGCGCCGTCGCGCAGCGCGACGGCGATGATGAGGCGGCAGGCGTCGTCCGCCGAAACCGGAAAATACCTGGGTTTGAGATGCAGCGGCAGCCGCAGCTGCTCCGAATGGCGCTGCAGTTCGAGCAGCCGCAAGGCCTGGCGCCGCGGCGGGCAGCCAGGCAGCGGAAAAATCCTGCCGCCCAGGTCGATCGGCAGCACGCGGACCGTGGCGCCGGTGGCGCACGCGATGCGCGCAAAACGCTCATGGTCCAGATAGGCCCAGGGGCTTTGCGGCGTGAAGTAATAGTCCACCGTGGTGCTCAAGATTTTGTCTCCGGTTGCGCCAAGCAATTAAAGTGACGGGTTCCATGCGGCTCCAGTTGTAACCGGGATCGCGATTTTTTGCAGGAGAACGGTTTGTCCCCAGTGGTCTTGATCACCGGCGCGTCGCGCGGCATCGGCGCGGCCACGGCGCTGCTCGCGGCGCGCCAGGGCTACGCGGTGGCCGTCAACTACGCCGCCGATTCGGTGGCGGCCGACGAGGTGGTGCGCCAGATCCGCCAGGGCGGCGGCCAGGCGCTGGCACTGCGGGCCGATGTGGCGATCGAGGAGCAGGTGGTGGCGATGTTCGAGCAGATCGACGCCGCGCTCGGTCCCTTGCGCGCGCTCGTCAACAACGCCGGCGTCGTGGACCAGGCCGCGCGCGTCGATGGCATGAGCCTGCGGCGGCTGCGGCGCATGTTCGAGGTCAATGTCTTCGGCGCGTTTCTGTGCGCCCGAGAAGCCGTCAGGCGCATGAGCACCCGGCACGGCGGCGCCGGCGGCGCGATCGTCAATGTCTCGAGCGCCGCGTCGCGGCTCGGCTCGCCCGGCCAGTATGTCGATTACGCGTCTGCCAAGGGCGCGATCGACACCTTCACCGTCGGCCTGGCCAAGGAAGTCGCCGCCGAAGGCATTCGCGTCAATGCGGTGCGGCCGGGCATTATCGACACCGAGATTCACGCCTCGGGCGGCCAGCCCGACCGCGCGCGCGACGCCGCGCCGCAGCTGCCGATGCGGCGCGCCGGCCAGCCTGGGGAAGTCGCCGAAGCGATCGTCTGGCTGCTCGGCGACGGCGCGAGCTACACGTCGGGCGCGCTGCTCGACGTGGCGGGCGGGCGCTGAAGAAGCTCGAAAGCCGGCTCAGCGCGCGGGCTGCTGCCCGGCCAGCCAGGCCTCGATCTCGTCGATCGCCGCCTCGGTGGCTTCGCTCAGCGCGCGCACGCCGCCAGGCGCGTCGGCGCTGAGCGCCGGACGCCGCACCACGATGCTGCGCTGGCCGACCAGCCGCTGGCCGGTCGGCGTGCTGTCGAGCAGCGTCGCCCGCAGCCGAACCAGACCCGCGCTGGCGTCGGGGGCGCTGAACAGCTGGCTGAATTCCTCGAGTTCGAGGCGCAGCAGCGGCACGCCGGCAGTGCGGCCGCGGTTCAGCGCCACGCCTTCGGCCGCGTCGAGCACCACGCGGCGCTGGCCCAGCCGCTCGCGCAGACGCTGGCGCACCAGCTGCGCCGGCGGCATGCTCCAGCGCGCCTGCGAATACGGGCGCAGCTGTTGGGCATCGGTATAGCCGAGCCGGTAGAGCACCGCCTGGCCATCGAGCGCGCCGCCGGGCGTGGCGATGTCGGCTATCGCCAGCGGCCCCAGCGGCGCCGGTGCCGGCGCGGCCGCTGGGCTCGCCGCGGCCTGGCTGGACGACAGCGCGCCCGGGCCGAAGTCGTAGAGCGAGGCGCGGGTCGGCTTCTCGATCACCGAGCAGCCGCTAGCGAGCGCCAACGCAAATATTGAATAAAAAATGCCTTTTTCGCATGTTGGGCGGGCAATGTAAGCTATATATTTCATAGCAAAAGCTGGAAATTTTAAAAACATCATTTTTTGCCTCCAGTGGCGGAAAAGCCTTCTTCGCCCGGACCCGGCAGCGGCGGGCCGTTGCCGAAGATCAGCGCCTGCGGATTGTCCTCGACGCCGTTCAGGGTGCGCCGCAGCTGGCGGATGGCGCGCGCCGCTTCATCGGCCACTTCGCCCACCTTGGGCAGCGTCGCGGCGCTGAAGGTCTCGATGCCGGCGGTCAGCGCCGTTCCGCCTTCGGCCAGCTTGTCGAGCGCGCCGCCTTTTTCGTTCAGGCGCCGCGCCGCTTCGCTGACGTCGTCGGCGGCGGCATTGAGCGCCTTCATGGTCGCGGTGGTATCGCGCGACAGCGCCGGCAGGCCGGCGACCGTCGGCTGCAGGCCCTTGGCGATGCGGCTGATGCTGCCGGCGGTCTCGGCGAAGGCCGCCACCGTGGGCGGCAGCTCGCGCGCCACGCGGTTGATGCTGCCGGCGGCTTCGGCGAGCTGGTTGACGGCGCCGGCGACGGCCTTCTGGTTTTCGTCGGACAGCAGCTGGTTCAGCCGCGTCGTGGCCTGCTCGGCCTGGCTGAAAATCGCGTCGCTCTGCTTGAGCAGCTTGTCGAGCGTTCCAGGCTTGAGCGGAATGCGCGGCGGGTCGTCGTTGTTCGGCGCCAGCCGCTCGGGCGAATTCTGGTCGTCGTCGAGCTGGATGAAACCCAGCCCGGTGACGCCCTGCGAGGCGACGGTGGCGAAGGTCGTTTTCGTCACCGGCGCGGCGCGGTCGATCGAAATGCGGATCAGCACGTTGCCCTTGACCTTGCTGTCGAAGCCGATGCGCTCGACCTTGCCGACCGGGACGCCGCGAAACCGCACGGCGGCCTGCGGCTGCAAGCCCGAGATGATCTCGCCGGTGCTCATTTCATAAAAATCGCGCTCGGTGTTGTCGCGCGTGAGCCAGAACGCCAGCGCCGCCAGCAGCGCGGCGACCACCAGCACAAAGGCGCCGGCAATCAGCGCATGGGCCTTGTTTTCCATGATGCAACCCCTTTTTAGTTTCGGTCCGCCGGGTGCGCCAACGGCTTCAGAAGGGCCATTGCGCGCCGGCCGCGTTCGCCCAGGAAAAATTCGTGAATGAAGGGATGCTCGAACGCCACCACCTTTTGCGGCGTGTCGCAGACGATGACTTTTTGGTCCGCCAGCACGGCGATGCGGGTGCTGAGCTCGAAAATCGTGTCCAGGTCGTGCGTCACCATGACCACCGTCAGCCCCATGCCCTGGTGCAGCGTGCGCAGCAGCGCGCAAAAGCTGTCCGACGCTTGCGGGTCAAGCCCGGCCGTCGGCTCGTCGAGCAGCAGCAGCGGCGGGTCCATGATGAGCGCGCGCGCCAGCGCCACGCGCTTGATCATCCCACCCGACAGGTCGCTCGGCATCTTGTCAGCGGCGTCGGGCGGCAAGCCGACCATCTGCAGCTTGACCATCGCGGCTTCGCGGATCAGCTCGGCCGGCAGGGCCTTCAGCTCACGCAGCGGAAAAGCGATGTTTTCCAGCACGGTAAAGGCCGAAAACAGCGCGCCCTGCTGAAACAGCATGCCGACGCGGCTGGCCGCGCCGCGCTTGCCGAGCTCGGCGGCCGGCTTGCCGAGCACGGTGATCTCGCCCCGCGCCGGCGTTTCCAGCCCCAGTATCTGGCGCAGCAGCACCGTCTTGCCGGTGCCCGAGCCGCCGACCAGCGACATGATCTCGCCGCGCTCGACCGTCAAATCCAGGTCCTTGTGGATGACCGCCTGCTTGTCGCCGGTCTGGAAAACGGTCCACAGCTTGCGGATTTCAACGACAGCGTCGGTCATTTTTCATCCTGCATGGCTAAAGAGAACCCAGCGGCCGCCGCGCCGGGCCGCCCCAAGCAAGGCCAGCCCCCTCGGGGGGCAGCGCAGTACGCGAAGCGACAAGCGTGGGGGCCATTAAATGCCGACATTCCTGAACAAGATCGCGAACAGCGCATCGACCAGGATAACAACGGTGATCGATGTGACCACCGACGCCGTCGTGCCCTGGCCCAAGCTCTCGGTATTCGGCTTGACGCGCAGGCCGTAGTGGCAGCCGACCAGCGCGATCAGGAAGCCGAAGACGACCGACTTGGCGCTCGCCAGCGTCAGATTCGCCACATCGACCGCCGCCGGCAGCGAATTGAGGAAAAAAGACGGCGTGACATTCATCGAAACGTCGGCCGCCAGCATGCCGCCGAGCAGCGCCGCCAGCGTGGTCCAGACGCTGATGAGCGGCATCACCAGCGCCAGCGCCAGCGCGCGCGGCATCACCAGCCGAAAGCCCCTGGGAATGCCCATGACGCGCATCGCGTCGAGCTCTTCGGTCACCCGCATCACGCCGATCTGCGCCGTGATCGCCGAGCCGCTGCGCCCGGCGATGAGGATCGCCGCCAGCACCGGCCCGAGCTCGCGGATCAGCGAAATGCCCAGGATGTTGACGATGAAGGCGTCGGCGCCGAACTGGCGCAGCTGCTGCGAAATCAGGTACGCCAGCACCACGCCGATCAAAAAGCCGACCAGCGCGGTGATCGGCAGCGCCGTCGCGCCGAAATGAAACAGATGGCCCGAAAAATCGCGCCACGGCCCCAGTCTGGGCCGCCTGGCCAGGCGCAGCAGGTCGAGCTGCAGCTGGCCGAGCAGGCGCAGCATGCCAGTGGCGTGGTCGAGCAGGTCGAGTAGCCGGTCGCCTAGCGCCAGGAGCGGCTCGGTCCAATGCGGCGGGCGCGGCGCGGGCGGCTCGACGGTGAATTTTTCGACGGTTTCGAGCATCACGCGCTGCTCGGGCTCGATGTCGAGCGCCGCCGGCCAGCGGTGATTCCACTGGTTCCACAGCACCTGCGCGCCGAGGTAGTCGAATTTTTCGATGCCGCCGAGCTGCCACCTGGCAAGCTCGGCCGACGCCGCCGGCCGCGGCGAGCGCAGCGCGTCGAACTGCGCGCTCAGCGCGTCCCAGGCGGCCTGCCCGGTCATGCCCGCCGCCGTCCACGCCCCCCGCAGGCGCACCAGCCGGCCTTCGGGTGTGTCCTGGGTGTCGAATCGGGGGGGAGAGTCTTCAATCGGCATGGAGGTGGCGCATCGAGCGCCGGCGCAGGTCAAAAACTGCAATGGTAACTGCAGCCATCACGCCTTGCGTGCGGCCGCCGGGCCGCAAACCGTGTTTTGCCACAATGCGGCATGCACGACCCAAGCCAGATTTTCGACTACATCATCGTCGGCGCCGGCACCGCTGGCTGCCTGCTGGCGAACCGCCTGAGCGCCGACGCGTCCAAGCGCGTGCTGCTGATCGAGGCCGGCCGCAACGACGACTACCACTGGATCCATATTCCGGTCGGCTACCTGTACTGCATCGGCAACGCGCGCACCGACTGGCTGTTCAACACCGAGCCCGACGCCGGCCTCAACGGCCGGTCGCTGCGCTATCCGCGCGGCAAAACGCTGGGCGGCTCGTCGAGCATCAACGGCATGATCTACATGCGCGGCCAGTCGCGCGACTATGACGAATGGGCGCGGCTGACCGGCGACAGCGACTGGACCTGGGACAACGCGCTGCCGCACTTCAAGCTGCACGAAGACCATTACAAGGGCGCCGACGCGCTGCACGGCGCGCGCGGTACTGCGCCCGAGCTGATGCGGGACAAAAGCAACGCGTACCAGAAAATCTTGCGCCACCGCAACGCCGGCGGCGAGTGGCGCGTCGAAAAGCAGCGCCTGCGCTGGGACATCCTGGACGCGTTCGCCGAAGCGGCCGTCCAGGCGGGAATTCCCCAGATGCCCGACTTCAACACCGGCAGCAACGAGGGCGTCGGCTACTTCGAGGTGAACCAGAAAAACGGCTGGCGCTGGAGCACCGCCAAGGCGTTCTTGCGCCCGACCTGCCTGGGCCGGCCGAATTTCGAGCTGTGGACGAGTGCGCAGGTGTGCAAGCTGCTGATCGAGACGCAGCCCGATGGCGGCCGGCGCTGCACCGGCGTCGAAGTCTGGACCGGCCAGGAGCGCGTGACGGCGCATGCCACGCGCGACTCCGGGCACATGGGCGAGGTGCTGCTATGCGCCGGCAGCGTCGCGTCGCCGCAGATTCTTCAGCTCTCGGGCATCGGCCCGGCCGCCTTACTGCGGCGGCATGGCATTGCTGTCATCCAGGACCTGCCCGGCGTCGGCGCGAACCTGCAGGACCATCTGCAAATCCGCTCGGTATACAAAATACAAAGTGAAAACGGCGGCAAGAAGCGCTGGGGGCTGTCGCTCAACACCATGGCCAATTCGCTCTGGGGCAAGGCGCGCATCGGCCTGGAATATGCCGTGCGCCGGACCGGCCCGATGAGCATGGCGCCGTCGCAGCTCGGCGCCTTCACCCGGAGCTCGCCCGACCAGCCTTATCCGAATATCGAATACCACGTCCAGCCGCTGTCGCTCGACGCGTTCGGCGAGCCGCTGCACACCTTCGACGCGTTTACCGCCAGCGTCTGCAACCTGAACCCGACCAGCCGGGGCAGCGTGGCGATCAAGTCCGGCAAGTTCGAAGACGCGCCAGCGATCGCGCCCAATTACCTGAGCACGCCCGAAGACCGCCAGGTCGCGGCCGACTCGCTGCGCGTGACGCGCCGGATCGTCGGCCAGAGAGCGATGGCGAAATACCAGCCGGAGGAATTCAGGCCCGGCGTGCAGTTCCAGAGCGATGAAGACCTGGCACGGTTGGCCGGGGACATCGCCACGACCATTTTTCATCCGGTGGGGACGACGAAGATGGGAAAAGTGGACGACCCGATGGCGGTGGTCGATTCGCATCTGCGGGTTCGTGATGTTCAGGGGTTGCGCGTTGTCGATGCCGGGGTGATGCCGCTGATTACCAGCGGGAATACGAATTCGCCTACGCTGATGATTGCGGAGAAGGCTGCGGAGTGGATACAGGCTGGGGATTAGCGGCTGGACGAGTTGATTTTTATCATTTTTATAGCGAATTGCGCTTATGGGGCGTAGGCTGTAGCTTTAAAAGGCTTGGATTCGAGTCGTTGCTCAGGTCATCACTGCATCTGAATCCGCATGGGCCTTTTCCCTGCTGCGGGAAAGTCGGGATGAGGCCCTGGCGGTGGTCGGAAGCAGTAGTTTGCTTTGTTGGATTTGTCTGGTTTCCCTGCAAACGCTGAGTGCAAGACTTTGGTTGAACTGCCGTTTTGTATTGCAGTGGTTTGCGGTATAAATTACTTTAGATTTATCGGACTTCCGTTGCTCAGGAACACAACATGAACTATGACAATCCAGCAGCGCGTCTACTTTCAATTCTTGAGCGAGGGAAGACGAAGACTTCTACGAGCAAATGTCGAGTAGTGTGGGAAGAATTGCTTGAAGTAACGGGCGATTCACCTCTCTTAATGGCACGGCTAGGCAAGGTCATGGAACTATCACGGCTTACCATTACTTCGCTTCAAGAAGAGTTCCCAGGACAGGGAAACATGTGGACTCATTGGGAATCTCAAGTAAACGCCGCTTTTATGGTGCAGAACATGCATGCCAACTGGGACTCGTTCATCAATAATATCGATGACCACACTATTACGTATCTACGAATGGCCTCGTCGCTACTTCAGGCAAAAGCGAACACGAAGCTCATTGCAGATGCCGACTTGGCTTCCGTTCGAGAAGCTTTGAATGAAATTCTTGTTGAAGTTCTCGTCACAGATCTGCCAGATGAAGTAAAGAAGTATGTCGTCCGAAATCTCCGAAAGATTTTGGACTCAATCGACGAGTACAAGTTGACAGGTGCATTGCCACTTTTGGATGCTGTTGAAACGATACTTGGACACGCAGCCGTTGACAAACAGTACAAGACCTTTTTAACTGACACCTGCCTTGGTAAGCGGCTTCTTGATACGCTGGCTTCGATGGCGAACGTAGTCACTATTGCAGTCGGCCTACCGCAGTTAACTCAAGCCATTGCACTGCTTGCCAACTAGAAATCTGACCACTCGGTCGAGACGAGGCTCACCTCGAACGCCTCACAAATGTCTACCCTCCGCAAGCACCTTGCTCCAAACCCTGAACCTGTGGTCTCAGCGAGTACAGAGAGTTTTCCGCGCACTTCAGGCGAACTCATCACTCGACTCGCCGGCGGCGCCAATCTTGTAGACGGCTTTCAAACTTGGCAGCACGCAGACCTGCACAAAGACAATCTAGAAGTCATGCTTCGCTGCTGCGACGCCGAACTGGAAACAATGGCACGAACGAAGTTTGTCGCCGCCCCGTTCTATTTCGAACGCGCGGCAATCTTGTACCGAAAGTTTAAGGACTTTGATCGAGAGGTCAGGATCTGCGAGCGATACATCACTGCTATTCAAGACTACTATTGCACGGTGGCACAGGGGCACGAAGCCGACGTTCGAAGGGGCCCGCGGTTTCAGGCTATTCAATCTAGGTTGGTCAAGGCACGCAAACTCCTCTCCCGATGTGCGAGATGACGCCTAAGCTTCCTTTGTGCAGACGTTAAATGCCTAGAGAACTTATGGCTTGACGCTTCCGAAAGAGTTTCAGTCCGCTCCCAAGTATTTGGCTCACGCTATCGCCGAGCGGCGTCAGCACTTCAGTTGGAGTCGGACCGTTTCGGCTTACGGCCGGGCCAGGTGGAGCAGCGGTCACCATCAACACTTTGGGTACCGGGCTTTCGTTTCGCCAACCTCTCAGCAACGATATAGCGCCAACTTCACCTTCCTTACGCAAACCGCTCAAGCCGCGCATTGTTGTTCCATTACCGGTATCGCATGGCACCCTGCTGACGGACATCACGAGCGCGGGTTCGGGGGCACTAACCACTGCCGGCCTGGGTGAGTTCAAGCGGTTACTTGAGCAAGCTCGCCGCGAGTATCGAGAGACTTCGCGCGAACTTGACTCAGCTCGCACTCACGAGCAGATCGGTGTCGGCAATTACAACCGTTGGAAAAATGGTTGGTTCTTGCGTCGCGTCGTCAAGGCCAAGTTTCAACAGTTTGCGGCTGACGCCGCAGAAGCAACTGCTGGACGCGAAAAGTTTCAAGCGCAGGAAAGCCTGTCCAGGTTGAACACCCAGATCGAGTTACCGCAGGGCATTTCTCAGGCGTTTCATCGAATGCGCGACGACTTCTCGTTGCTCGCAAAGACAGCGCGAGTTTGAGACACGGTTGGACAGCGCAATACAAACAGACTGGTCGAACGGACAGCCGCCACTCGCATAGTTTCGCGTGAACCAGTGTCATTTCTCCTCAGCAAGTGCGAACTCATCGAGTCAGAATGGAACGTACCTCACATGGCGAATGCCAACGGCGGAGACATCTTTCTGTACCCTGCCTTCGTGCTCTACCTCGTTTCGGCAGAGACATTTGCGCTGCTTGAATGACCTGCCCCCTACCGGCGTACCAACTGAATTGAGGAAGTCCGGGGTTGCAAG
>CAXSGT010000074.1:0-14262 GCA_964236835.1 uncultured Polaromonas sp. | reverse complement strand
ACCTGCGCGTCGTCGTCGTCGGCACCGGCGGCTTGTCGCACCAGGTCCATGGCGAGCGCACCGGCTTCAACAACGAAGCGTGGGATGCGCAATTTCTCGATCTGCTGGAGCATGACCCGGAGCAGCTCACGCGGATGACGCACGCCGACTTCATCCGCCTGGGCGGCGCCGAGAGCGTCGAGCAGATCATGTGGCTGGCGATGCGCGGCGCGATGAGCCCGGCGGTGCGCAAGATTCACCAGAACTACTACCTTGCCACGACGACCGCCATGACGGTGGCGCTGTTCGAAGACGACGGCGCCGGAGCATCGGCATGAATCCGCAACTCGCCGGCGCCGAGTCGATCCCCGGCACCTATGTCTTTGACCTGCGCACCAGCAACCGGGCCCTCAAGCTCAACCGCTTTTTCTGGCAAATGATCGGCAAGCCCTGGCGAGACCGCTTTGCGGCCGACCCCGAACTGCTCATGGCCGACGCCGGCCTCAGCGGCCATGAAAAGCAAATGGTGCGCGCCTGCGACTGGATCGGCCTGATTCGCTACGGCGCCAATTTCTTCGTCCTTGAAAAGTTTGCGCGGGTCGCCAAAGTGACCAATCTTGAGGTTTACGCGTCGATGCGCGGCGAAAGCTTCGAGGATTTCATGAAGACGCGGCGCGTGCCCGAGGCGCGCTGAAGTTGCTGCCGCTGGCGCAGCTACAACCGGGCACGGCCGCGATGCGCGATCGGCCGGCTTGCTGCGACAATTTGGCGGATGAATAAACCGCCGCCTGTTTACCGTATCGCCCCGTCGCTTTTGTCGGCCGATTTCGCCCGCTTGGGCGACGAGATCAAGGCCGTCATCGCTGGCGGCGCCGACTGGATCCATTTCGATGTGATGGACAACCATTACGTTCCCAATCTGACGTTCGGGCCGATGATTTGCAGCGCGCTGAAGCCGCACGCCAAAAGGGCCGACGGCTCGGCCGTGCCGATCGACGTGCATCTGATGGTGCAGCCGGTCGATGGCCTGGCCGCCGCCTTCGCCGACGCCGGCGCCGACTTCATCAGTTTTCACCCCGAAGCCTCGGGCCACGTTCACCGCAGCGTGCAGGCGATCAAGGCCAGGGGCTGCAAGGCCGGGCTGGCGTTCAATCCGGCGACGCCGCTGGACGTGCTCGACTGGGTGATCGACGACATCGACCTGATTCTGATCATGAGCGTCAACCCCGGTTTCGGCGGGCAGGGTTTCATCGAATCCGCGCTGCGCAAGATCGAACAGGCGAGGAAGCGCATCGATGCCGCGGGCAGGGACATCCGCCTTGAAGTCGATGGTGGAATCAAGCTGGAGAACATCGCCCGCGTGGCCGCCGCCGGCGCGGACACTTTTGTCGCCGGCAGCGCGATCTTCGGCAAGCCGGATTACCAGAGCGTGATCGACGCCATGCGGCATCAGCTGGCGAACCGGCAAAATTCCTGAATAAATAGCAAACAATGATTGCCTGGCGCGCGAAAACGCTATTTTTTATGCATGGGAAGATGAATTTGCCTAGACGCCGCCCTGCGGATGCGTCGGATCGATCCAAAGCACGGCCTCGGGTTTTTCCACAGGCTCGATGTCGAGGTTGACCGCCACCGCCTGGCCGTCGCTGCGGCACAGCACGCATTCGAGCGTCTCGCTGGGACTGGCGTTGATTTCCTGGTGCGGCACGTACGGCGGCACGTAGATGAAGTCGCCCGGTCCGGCTTCGGCGGTGAATTGCAATTGGTTTCCCCAGCGCATGCGCGCCCGGCCCTTGACGACGTAGATCACGCTCTCCAGGTGGCCGTGGTGATGCGCCCCGGTCTTGGCGTTGGCGTGGATCGTCACCGTGCCCGCCCAGAGCTTTTGCGCGCCGACGCGGGCGAAGTCGATGGCCGCCTTGCGGTCCATGCCCGGCGTTTGCGCGGTGTTGCCGTCGAGCCGGTCGCCGGGAATGACCCGAACGCCGTCGTGCCTCCAGGCTACGCCGCTGTCACGGGCGTCAGGGTGCGGGATGTTCATGTCTAGGCCTCATAGGGTGAATCGGTGCTGGTTTATGAGTTAAATATGGCATTTGCGCAATAGGTGCGGGCATATCTAGCTATCAATTTAAAAGCAAACTGGGAATCGGCGTGAAAATCATCACGGTTAAACTCTTCGCTGCTGCAAAAACGTCATATTTTTGACTTAATTTCTGGGAACCGAGCATGCTGTTCAGCAAGTTGCTACCGCGCGAAGGCAATTTTTTCGAGATGTTCAATCAGCATGCCAACCGGATTGTCGAGGCGGCCCACGCTTTTTCGATGATGGTGGCCAACTACGCCGATCTGGAAAAGCGCGACATGCACTACCGGCGCGTCGATGACGCCGAGCGCGCCGCCGACCGCATCACGCACGACGTCAGCCGCGCGCTGCACAAGACCTTCATCACGCCGATCGACCGCGAGCAGATCCATCAGCTGATCAACACCATGGACGACGTCGCCGACCTGATCCAGGACTCGGCCCAAACCATGGTGCTGTACGACGTGCGCCACATGACCGCCGACATCGTTCGCCTGACCGATGTCAGCGTGAAGTGCTGCGAGCGGCTCAAGGATGCGGTGGCGCTGCTCGAAAGGGTCAGCGACGCCGGCGTCGCCGAAGCCGCGCTCAAGACCTGCGAGGAAATCGACAGGTTCGAATCCGACGCCGACCATGTGATGCGTTCGGCGCTGAGCCGGCTGTTTCGCGAGGAGCCCGACGTGCGCGAGCTCATCAAGCTCAAGGCGGTTTACGAGCTGCTCGAGACCATCACCGACAAGTGCGAGGACGTCGCCAACCTGATCGAGGGCATCGTCCTCGAGAATTCCTGAGCGCGCCGGCGTTCAGGCTCCCTTCTTCGATGCAAACCGCACAGACCGCCTTCTGGGTCGTGGCCATGCTGGTCATCCTGGCCATCGCCTTCGACTTCATGAACGGCTTTCACGACGCCGCCAATTCGATCGCGACGGTCGTCTCCACCGGCGTGCTCAAGCCCGGCAATGCCGTGGTGTTCGCCGCCGGCTTCAATTTGCTGGCGCTGTTTATCTTTCACCTGAGCGTCGCCGCGACGGTCGGCAAGGGCATTGTCCAGCCCGACGTGGTCGATACGCATGTCGTCTTCGGCGCTCTGATGGGCGCGATCGCCTGGAACCTGGTGACCTGGATCTACGGCATTCCCAGCAGTTCGTCGCATGCGCTCATCGGCGGCATCGTCGGCGCGGTGATGGCCAAGGCCGGTGCCCACTCCTTGATTTCCGGCGGCGTTTTCAAGACCGTCGCCTTTATTTTCATCTCGCCGCTGCTCGGGTTTTTGCTCGGCTCGCTGATGATGGTCGCGGTGGCCTGGATCTGCCGGCGCGCCACGCCGTCGAAGGTGGACCGCTGGTTTCGCCGCCTGCAGCTGGTCTCGGCGGGCGCCTACAGCCTGGGCCACGGCGGCAACGACGCGCAAAAAACCATCGGCATCATCTGGATGCTGCTGATCGCGACCGGCTACACGTCGGCCTCCGACGCCTTGCCGCCAACCTGGACCATCGTCGCCTGCTACACGGCGATCGCCGCCGGCACCATGTTCGGCGGCTGGCGCATCGTGAAAACCATGGGCCAGAAAATCACCAAGCTCAAGCCGGTCGGCGGCTTTTGCGCCGAGACCGGCGGCGCGATCACGCTGTTCTTGGCGACGGCGCTGGGCATTCCGGTGTCGACCACGCACACCATCACCGGCGCCATCGTCGGCGTCGGCTCGACCCGGCGCGCCTCGGCGGTGCGCTGGGGCGTGGCCGGCAATATCGTCTGGGCCTGGATACTGACGATTCCCGCCTCCGCCTTCGTCGCGGCGATTGCCTACTGGGTCAGCCTGCAGATTTTTTGAGTCGGCACCGGCGCTGCGGATGTGTTGCGAATCCGGTTACGATGATTCGTGATATTCGACATTACCCACACCACCCATTACCGCTACGCGCAGCCGGTCTCGCTCGGCGAACACCAGATCCTGTTTCGCCCGCGCGACAGTCACGACCTGCGGGTGCTGGCCACCGGCATGCGGGTGACTCCCGAGCCGGTCGATATTCGCCTGTACCAGGACGTTTACTCCAATTCGATCGCGCTCGTCCAGCCGCAAAGCCCAGCCGCCGAGCTCAAGCTCGAATGCTCGTTTTCGGTCGAGCACACCGGCACGCGCGCGCTCGACCTTCCCATCCGTCCCGGGGCGGAGAGTTATCCCTTCGCCTACGACGACGAGGAGCGACTCGTCCTGAGGCATTACCTGACGCCGTACTACAACGATCCGACCGGAGAGCTGCGGGCGTGGGCGAGGCGGTTCGTCCCCGAAGGCGGCGCGATCGGCACGCGGGAACTGCTGGTCGAGATGACGCGGTTCATCCGCGCCACGATGCACTACCGCGCGCGCTTCATTCGCGGCGTGCAAACGCCTTACGACACCCTGCGCTTGACCAGCGGCTGCTGCCGCGACTTCGCCACGCTGATGATCGAGGCCGTGCGACACCTCGGCTATGCGGCATGCTTCGTCTCGGGCTATCTGTACACGCCGTGGCTCGACAATGGAGCGCAGCGGCGGGTCGGCGCCGGATCGACCCATGCCTGGCTTCAGGTCTATCTGCCGGGCGCGGGCTGGATTCCGTTCGATCCGACGAACAACCTGATCGGCGGCACCGATTTGATTCGGGTCGGCGTTGCCCGGCATGCCAGCCATGCCTTGCCGGTCACCGGGACCTGGAATGGCTTTGCGGGCGACTACCTGGGCATGGAGGTCGACGTGCAGGTAAGAAAGCGCCTTTAACCCGAGTTGGCCTGAAAAATGCTCGGGTCGCCCACCACTTCAGGGAAACGAGATGATCGACACCCCCGCCAACCTCAACGACGCCATGCCGGCTCAAAGCGGCACCGCGCCGGCCGCCAACGCGGCCCAGCCGCCCGGCACCAACCGCCTGCAAATCGACTGCATGCTGGCGTACCAGGTCGATGCCGTCAGCGAATTCGTATTTTTGATTCATGCGGCCCTCGGCATGGGTCAGGCGCTGGTGCGGGAAGACCTGCGGATCGAGCCGCCGGTTCCTTTTCGCACCTATACCGACGAGCGGTCGGGCAATCGCTTTCTCAGGTTGCAGGCGCAGGCGGGCTCGCTCAAGCTGGCCTACAGCGCGCTCGCCGACCGCGCGATCGAGGCCACCTGCGTCAGCGCCGCCGAGGTGCCGGTGCACGACATTCCAGATGAGTTGCTGCATTTTTTGATGCCGACGCGCTATTGCGAGTCCGACCACCTGGGGCCGAACGCGATTGAGCTGTTCGGCCACCTTCCGCAGGGCTACTCACGCGTGCAAGCCATCTGCCAATGGGTACGCGCGAATATCGCCTATACCATCGGATCGACCAATGCGACCACCACGGCGCGCGACGTGTTCATGCGGCGCCAGGGCGTCTGCCGCGACTTCTCGCATCTGGCGGTGACGTTTTGCAGGGCACTGAACATTCCGGCCCGGCTGGTCAGCGGCTACGCCACGTTCGCCGAGCCGCCGCCGGACTTTCACGCCGTTTTCGAGGCCTATCTCGGCGGGCGCTGGGTGCTGTTCGACCCGACCGACATGTCGCCGGTCGACCAGATCGTTCGCCTGGCCACCGGGCGCGACGCCAAGGATGTGGCGTTCGCCACGATTTTCGGTCCGGCGCGCATGCTGGCCATGAGCCCGGCGGTGCGGCTGGTGAACCAAAACCCAGCAGTCGATGCCGTGGCTTGAAGCGTGGCTTAAGGCGCCACGACCGGCAGTCCGTCCACATCGACCCAGCCGTGCTGGCTGGAAAACGCGAGCGACGCGCTGCGCGACTGCTGCTGCGAAAAACCGCTGATCCGGTGGTCGAGCGTGTCATAAACGGTCACTTTCCCGTCCAGCTCGATCGCCAGCCGCCGCGCATCGGCGAAATACGCGTAGCGAACGCCATTCTGCGCGCCGCTGCTGTCGGGCTGATGCAGCTCCGCCGGCCACCAGTGCGCCGAAGTGGCTGGTTCGCACAAGCCGGTCTGGAACTGCGACTGCGAGCCGCTCCAAAAGAGCTCGGGCTGATTCGCCAGCAACCACGCAAGCTCGCGGCACAATGCATCGACCCGGCTTGCAAGCTGCCGATTGAACATGTCGGACACCATGGTCATGCCGCCGCTCATCCACTGGCCCGCGCCGCTGAATTCCGGATGATTGAACTGCGCCATGGCGCCGTTGCCATCGACAACGGATTCGAGCATGCTCAGCGCCGCATCGGCGCTGAATCCATGCCGCCGGGCGATCTCGTCGATGGCTTGCAAGCCGCTGCCGGAGAGCTGTTTCATAATTTTTCCTTTTGAAATTGGCGCTTATCGGGTCGCGGCGGCATCGGCGAGCGAGTTCAGCGGCGTCACCGTGACGCGCACCTCGAGCGCCTGCTTGCCACCGCCGAGGACGACGCCGCGCATCGGCGTCACGTCGCTGAAATCGCGCCCCCAACCCAGCGTGATGTGCTCTTGCTGGACGAGGCTGCGATTGGTGGGGTCGAAATCGACCCAGCCCAGGCTCGGGCAAAAAACCGACACCCAGGCATGCGACGCGTCGGCGCCGATCCTGCGCGGCTGTCCCGCCGGCGGATGCGTCAGGATATAGCCGCTGACATAGCGCGCCGGCAGGCCCAGGCTCCTCAGGCAGCCGATCATCAGCTGGGCGAAGTCCTGGCACACGCCGCGCCGGCCTTTCATCACTTCTTCGAGCGGCGTTGAAATGTCGGTCGCCCGGCTGTCGAACTTGAACTCGTCGAAGATGCGCTGCGCCAGCGCCAGCGCCGCTTCCAGGTGTGGCCGGCCTGGCGTGTAGTCGAGGCGCGCATAATTTTCCAGCTCGGCGCTGCAATTGACATGCGGAGACGCGTACAAGTACCGCTTTGCGTCGAGCACGGCGGCGTCCATATCCCGACCTTGAGTCTGCCGCTGGTTCAATAAAATCAGCAGTTTTTCCCACGGCAGGGCAGCTTCAAGCTGTTCAGCGCCGTGCCTGGGCAAAAGCGAAACGATCGATTCGGCATGCACCGACAGCATTCTGTGCGGCGTTGTAATCGTGACGCGCCGTGTCCTGTTGCCGAAGTAGTCGGTGCCAGTGGCGCCGTCGCCGCCCGATGGCTGCACCTGAATTTGATGCGCCTCTACTTTTTGATAGCAAAAAGCCCGCGGCGTCAAGTGCAAATATTGCTGCGACAGCGTGACCGGACCGCGGTAAGTCGAACGGGTTTCATGCAGTACGCGAAAGCGTGCGCCCGGATCCGCACATTCGGCAGCGTCTCTCATGCCGCCAGCAACCTTATCGCATCGCCGCCGGTATAGCTGAAAAACTGCACGCTGACCTGCTCGGACAGCACGGCGCCGGCGGCCTGAATGCGCGACAGCAGGCCGAGCAAATGCGCATTGCCGCGGTACAGATCGGTGTCCGGCGCCAATGCCAGCAGTTCGCTCCTGAGCGGCGCAAGCTGTGCTTCGCCGCAGGAGCCATAGGCCAGCGTGATTTTGGCCAGGCTTTTCAAGATGCCGTCGAGCTGGAAAAGGATCGAACGCGGATTGGATTCGTCGAGGAGGAGCAGATCGAGCACCGGCAGCCATTCGGGCTGCGCCCGATACCGGGTGCGGTAGGTGATGATGCTGTCGGACAACTCCAGCAGCCAGTCCAGGCTGCCGCTCGCTTCCATGCCGACCGCATGCCTCAAGGAAACACACTGGAACTGCAGCCGCTCCAGACGCCGCCCGAGCGAGAGAAAGCACCAGCCGAGATCGCGCGTCATGCCGTCGAGCGCGAAGCCGGCCAGGGTCATCAGGGAAGCGGCCGCCTCGTCGAGCCGCGTCATCGCCTCCGACTGCGCCAGGCGGGGGTCGGCGCCGCGCGGCGCGCTTTGCACCATCCGGTTGAGCGCGCGCCAGTTGTCGACCGAAAATCGCTCGCGCAACTGGCTGGCGACACCATGCAGCTGCCGCTGCTGCCGGGCCAGGCCCGGAACGTCGGGTGAAGTCACCGCCAGCAACAGCGCGGCCTCGATCTGCGCATCGGTTCGGGCCGCCGCCGCGTTGCCGCTTTGCTTTTTGATGTCGATCAGCTGGAACCAGGCGCATAGCGCCACGACCACCGGCCATTCATCGCCACGGTCTTCAGCCCCGACGTTGAGCACAAAATTCAGCGCGACCCGCAACAGGCGGGCGGTGTTGTCGCAGCGCTCGGCGTTGCGGCCGAACCAGAACAGGTTTTCCGCCACGCGGCTGGACAGGTGCGTGTCGTCGCGTATCAGATCCTGGCCGGTGGTGATGCGTTTCAAAAGGGCGTGCGCCTCGACGTGGGCGTGGGCCTGCACCCAGGTGTCCTTGCTGCCGCCGCCGCGCTGCATGGTGATGATGCGCGCATCAAGGCCGGTGGCGACCCGGGTGAGGCCTCCGGGCATCACCATATAGCCGTTCGGCGTGGCGCAGGCGAATACGCGCAGGCCGATCGCGCGGGCGCTCAAACCGCTCGCGCCGTCCTGCTTCCACACCGGCGCCTGCGACAGGCGCACCAGCTCCTGGGCCACGTAGTTCTTGGGATCGGCGCGCATTCTGTCGATGAACGCGGTGCGCGCGGCGCCCGCCAAATCCCTGCCAAAAACCGGAAATTGCCGCAATTGCGGAAAGCTCGGCTTGATGACGAGCTGGTCCAGCCTGCTGACCACTTCCTTCAGCGCCACCGGCTCGCCGCACCACCAGGTGGCCACCGAAGGCATTTTCAGCTGCTCGCCGAGCAGGCGCCGGCACAGCGCCGGCAAAAAGCCGAGCAGCGCGCCCGACTCCAGCAGGTTCGACCCCAGGCTGTTGGCGATCAGCACATTGCCGCGCCGCGCCGCCTCGACCAGCCCGGCGACGCCCAGGGCCGAGTCCGCGCGCAGCTCCAGCGGGTCGCAATAGTCGTCATCGACGCGCCGCACGATCACATGCACGCGTTGCAAGCCGGACAAGGTCTTGTGCCAGACGATGCCGCCGCGCACCGTCAAGTCGCCGCCTTCGACCAGCGGCAAGCCCAGATAACGCGCCAGATACGCCTGCTCGTAATAGGTTTCGTTGTAAGGCCCCGGCGTCAGCAGCACGATCAAGGGTGCTTCGCGCTCGCGCAGAGCAACTCCAGCGTCGCCGGTGGCGGCGCATTCACGGCCCCAGCGCGCCAGGCTGTCGCGCATCGCGTCGAAGAATCCCGTCAGGTGCTGCACCTTCAGCTCGCGCAGCAAATCCGGGAACGTGCGCGCGATGACGGAGCGATTTTCCAGCGCATAGCCGGCGCCCGACGGCGCCTGCGTGCGGTCGGCGACGACCCACCAGCGGCCATTCGGCGCCCGGGCCAGATCGATCGCATAAAAATGGAGCGCCACGCCGCCCGTGTGCCGCAAGCCGTGGCAGGGGCGCAGGAAACCGGAATGGCCATGGATCAGCGCCGGCGGCAGCAGCCGCTCCTCGAGCAGCCGCTGCTTGCCATAGACATCGATCAGGATCTGATTCAAGAGCGTCGCGCGCTGGACCACCGCCGCCTCGATGCCGGCCCACTCCGCGTGCGGCAGGATCAGCGGCAGGACGTTCAGATCCCACGGCCTTTGCATTCCCTTGTCGTCCGCATAGACGTTGTAGGTCACGCCGTTTTCACGCACCTGGCGCTGCACCGCCTCGATACGCTGGCGCATCATATCGGGCGTTTCTCCGGCCAGACTCTCCAACATGGTGCGCCAATGCCCGCGCGGCTGGCCCGAGGCGTCGAGCATTTCATCGAAACTACCCGGTGGCACGCGGTAGTCGGCAAGCAGTGGATCGAGCATTCGGTCGATTATCTTTCAGGCATATCGCGCCGGCAGGGCGGAAATGGCCTTAGCTGGCCTTCCGTCCCGCCGGCGGGCGGCCGGTCAAGGTTGCCAGCGCAGATCGAGCGTCATCGGCAAGGCCGGGTTGGGCTCTTCCCGGTACACATTCATGTAGCCCGGCGTATGTCCATGCGCCCAGAAGCGGGCGAAGCGGCGCGCTTCGGCGGCGTTGGCATTGACCGGCGAGCTCGCCTCGCTGCGCCCGCCCGGGTGCGCCACATGGTAGGTGCAGCCGCCGATGGCGCGGCCGTTCCAGGTATCGACCAGGTCGAACGTCAAGGGCGCCTGCACCTGAATGGTCGGGTGCAGCGCCGACCAGGGGCTCCAGGCGCGAAATCGCACCCCCGCCACATACTCGCCCGGAACGCCGGTCGGGTGCAGCGGCAGCATGCGGCCGTTGCAGGCGACAACATGGCGCCCGTCGGTCAGCCCGCGAACCCGCAGCTGCATCCGCTCGACCGACGAATCGACATAGCGCGCGGTGCCGCCGGCGCTCATTTCCTCGCCCAGCACGTTCCACGGCTCGATCGCCTGGCGCAATTCCATCTCGACACCCTCATAGACGACGGTGCCGAAGCGGGGAAAGCGAAATTCAATGAACGGGTCGAACCAGTGCGCCTCGAACGCATAGCCCGCGGCGCGCAGGTCGCGCACGACATCGCGGATGTCGTGCGCGACGAAATGCGGCAGCATCCAGCGGTCGTGCAGCGCCGTTCCCCAGGGCACCAGCTTGGCCTGGTAAGGCTGGCGCCAGAAACGCGCGACCAGCGCGCGCAGCAGCAGCATTTGCAAGAGGCTCATGCGCTCGTGCGGCGGCATCTCGAAGGCGCGGAATTCGACCAGGCCGAGCCGGCCGGTCGGGCCGTCGGGCGAATACAGCTTGTCGATGGAAAATTCCGAACGGTGCGTGTTGCCGGTCAGATCGACCAGCAAATTGCGCAGCAGCCGATCGACCAGCCAGGGCCTCTCGCCGGGCTGCAGGGTCGGCAATACCTTGTCCATCTGCTGGAAGGCGATCGCCAGCTCGTACAGGTTGTCGTCGCGCGCCTCATCGACCCGCGGCGCCTGGCTGGTGGGCCCGATGAAGGTCCCCGAAAACAGGTACGACAGCGACGGATGGTTTTGCCAATAAGTGATCAGGCTTTTAAGCAGGTCCGGGCGACGCAGCATCGGGCTGTCCTCGGCGGTCGCGCCGCCGAGCGTCGCATGGTTGCCGCCGCCGGTGCCGGTGTGCCGCCCATCGACCATGAATTTTTCAGTGCCCAGGCGCGTCAGGCGCGCCTCTTGGTACAAGGTCGTGACGTTGTGCACCAGCTCGTCCCAGCTCGACGCCGGATGGATGTTCACCTCGATCACGCCCGGGTCCGGTGTGACGCTGAGCAGCTTGACGCGCGGGTCGCGCGGCGGCGGATAGCCCTCGATACGGACCTTCAGCCTGAGCTTGGCGGCGCTGTTTTCAACGCTGGTGACGAGCGCCAGATAGTCCTCGACGCGCTTGAGCGGCGGCATGAAGATATGCAGCCGCCCGCCTCGCACCTGAACGCACAAAGCGGTATGAATGACCTCGTGCGGCTCCGGGTTGGCGTTGAGCAGGCCAGTCTGCTTTACGGTTTTGCGTGACGCGCGGGCGGCGGCCGGCTTTTCCTGTGCGCTGGCGGCGGCGGCCAGCGCGTCGCGCGGCGCAAACGGATCGACATCGAACTCCACCGGCTTCTCGTCGGGCTGCACCCAGGGCAGCGTGCTCAGCGGCAGCCGCAGACCCAGCGGAGAATCGCCCTCGACCAGGTACAGGTGCTCGCGCTTGAGCGGCCAGGCTGACGTCTGCCAGACGGTGCCGAGCGCGACATTCGGATCGAAATCCCGGGCCTTGAGCGGCAGCACATAACCGGCGACGCCACCCAGATCGCGCTCCAGCAGCCGCGCCAGCCGCCGCCGTTGCTCGGGCGCCTTCAGGTCGGATTCGAGCGGGTCGAGGTTGACGGGCAGCCTTTGCTCGATCTGCACCTGCAGCATGACATCTTCAAAAGCCGGAATCGCGCTGTTCGCCGGCAGGCCCAGCGATTTGACCAGTTCAGCGGTGAAGCGCTCGGCCGCGTCGCCGGCATAGCCTTCGGGCTTGTTCTCATCGGAAAACAGCGCCGCGTCGCGCCACATCGGCTGGCCGTCGATGCGCCAGAAGATATTGAGCGCCCAGCGCGGCAGCGGCTCGCCCGGATACCACTTGCCCTGGCCGTAATGCAGCATGCCGCCGGGCGCGAAATGGTTTTTCAGCCGGTGCATCAGCTCGCCGGCCAGCTCGCGCTTCTTGTCGCCGTGCGCCTCGGTGTTCCACTGCGCGCCGTCCATGTCGTCGATCGAGACGAAGGTCGGCTCGCCGCCTTGCGTCAGGCGCACGTCCTGCTGCCGCAGGTCGGCATCGACCTGCTGGCCGAGCTGGTTGATTTTCTCCCAGTCGGCTTCGCTGTACGGTTTGGTCACGCGCGGGTCCTCGTGGATGCGCGTGATCGTCATTTCGTGCTCGAAGTTGACTTCGGCCTTGTCGGTGAATCCGGTCACGGGCGCGGCCGACGACGGCATCGCGGTGCAGGCCAGCGGAATATGGCCTTCGCTGGCGAGCATGCCCGAGGTCGGATCGAGCCCGATCCAGCCGGCGCCCGGCACATAGACTTCGGCCCAGGCGTGCAGGTCGGTGAAATCGACTTGCGTGCCGCTCGGGCCGTCGAGCGCCGCCTGGTCGGCGCGCAGCTGGATCAGGTAGCCCGAGACGAAGCGCGCCGCCAGCCCCAGTTCGCGCAGGATCTGCACCAAGAGCCAGCCGCTGTCGCGGCACGAACCCGAGCGTTTTTCAAGCGTTTCCTCGGGCGTCTGCACGCCCGGCTCCATGCGCAGCAGGTAAGCGATGTCGCCTTGCAGCCGCTGATTGACGGCGACGAGAAAATCGTTGGTCGCCAAATCTTTTTTCAGGATGTCGCGTCGTGCCGCCGCGACCCATTCCTGGAGCAGCGGGCCGGGCGCATCGACCCGCAAATAGGGCCCCAACTCTACGGCGAGTTCCGGCGGGTAGCTGAAAGGAAAGAATTCGGCGTATTTCTCGACGAAAAAATCGAACGGGTTGATGACGGTCATGTCAGCGACCAGATCGACCGTGAACTCGAGCCTGTCGGTTTTTTCCGGAAAGACGTAGCGGCCGATATAGTTGCCGAACGGGTCCTGCTGCCAGTTGACGAAATGGTTTTCGGGAATGACTTTCAGCGAATACGCAAGGATCGGGGTGCGCGCATGCGGCGCCGGACGCAGCCGGACTTCATGCGGCGACAAATTGACCAGGCGATCGTAGTGGTAGCTGGTTTTATGGTGCAGCGCGACACGGATGGCCATTAAGGGATGCCTTTCAAGGAGTGTTGGCGCGATGCGGCAAAAGCGCGGAAAAGCGCGGAAGGTTTGCCTCGCTCGAAACTATACCGCCGACTCGCATGCACTATTCATGCCGACGGCAAAAACCATGAAGCGCGCTGCCAGCGAAAAAACTGGCACGCTTCTTGATGGTTTTGCCAATACATATTCACGGGTGATGCCATCATGAAAAAATCCTGCCAGCCGCTGCGATCACGAAGTTCGGGTTTGCCGAGCGGCGCGCCTCGCAATCGAAATCTCCCGCCCTCCTACATTTTTACGGCAGAAGTGGCGTCTGGTGCCGCTACGCCCGGCCCGCATACTGCGGGTAATCGGAGCTGATAGGTTTCGACGGCAAAAATTTATCCGCAGCCATTTTTTCCGACTGGAAATCCCATGCACATCAAAATCGGTTTCGACATCCAGCTCGCCATCAATTCGCCGATGGCGCTGATCTATCTGCTGCATGTGCATCCTTCCCGGCGCGACGACCTGCTGGCGCCCGAGGTCGTCATGGTCGAGCCCGAGCTGCTGGCCGACCCGTACATCGACGCCTTCGGCAACCATTGCGGCCGGGTCAATGCGCCTGCGGGCGTCGGCCAGGTGCGCTTTCACAGCGAGTCGGTGATTCGCGATTCGGGCCTGCCCGACGAGGTGAACTGGGCGGCGCCGCAGCACGACCCGACCGACCTGCCGCCGGCGACGCTGCAATTTCTGCTGCCCAGCCGCTATTGCGAGGTCGACAGCGAACTGCTGCAGTTCGCCTGGAACCGCTTCGGCCAGACGCCGCCGGGCTGGGCGCGGGTGCAGGCGATCTGCGACTTCGTGAACCAGCATATCCGCTTCGACTACAACCTGGCGCGCGCGACGCGCACCGCCGTCGAAGGCTATCGCGAGCGCACCGGCGTCGGCCGCGACTTCACGCACCTGGCGGTCAAGCTGTGCCGCTGCATGAACAA
>CAXSGT010000073.1:0-14636 GCA_964236835.1 uncultured Polaromonas sp. | reverse complement strand
CAAGGAAGGCCTGCGCTGCGCCGCCGAGCTGGCCGACGCCCGGGTCGATGTGATGAGCACCGCGTGCCTGGTCGCCATCATGGCGCAGGGGCTTGGCTACCACCGGCAGGTCGAGGCCGACTTTCGCCGCATCGCCGATGAAAACGGCTCCGACGCGAAGGTCATGACCTCCGCCGGCGCGCTGATTCACGGGCTGAAAAAGCTCAATGCGAAAAAGATTTCACTGCTGGCGCCTTACATGTTGCCGCTGACCGCCAAGGTCGTCGCCTATATCGAAAGCGAAGGCATCGAAGTCGTTGACAGCATCTGCTTTGAAATCGCCGACAACCTCGAAGTCGGCCGGCGCGACCCGATGCGGCTGCTGGGCGACGTGAAAAAGCTCAACACGGCCAATGTCGATGTCGTGGTGCTGTCGGCGTGCGTGCAGATGCAGTCGATTCCGGCGCTGCAGCTGGCTGAGGACGCACTGGGCCTGCCGGTGACATCGACGTCGGCGTGCACCACGCGCAACATGCTCGACCTGCTGGGGTTAGAGGCCGCGACGCCGGGTTATGGTCAGGTGCTGGCCTGAACGGCAGTGTCTTCATGGGCATCGAAACCCTACTCACCGGACAAGCAAAAAACCTCGGCGGCGGCTTCATCGTCACATGGACATCAATTTAATTACCGAATCGATCCAGCGTCACGCCGTGTGGGTCGTGTTCACGAATGTGCTGCTGCAACAGATCGGTCTTCCGGTGC
Source organism: uncultured Polaromonas sp. (assembly GCA_964236835.1). GTDB lineage: Bacteria > Pseudomonadota > Gammaproteobacteria > Burkholderiales > Burkholderiaceae_C > Polaromonas. The sequence goes on along the minus strand of CAXSGT010000073.1, from coordinate 13,895 downwards.
CCGCCGTGCCGACCCTGCTGATCGCCGGCAGCCTGGCGGTCACTTCGGGCCTGGCCGGCCAGATGCTTGCCGCGGCCGTGCTGGCGTCGGTGCTCGCCGATGGCGTCTGGTATCTGGCCGGCTGGGCCTTCGGCTACCGCATTTTGTCGGGCTTGTGCAAGCTGTCGATCAATCCGGGCTCGTGCGTGTCGCAGACCGAGCGGCACTTTGTCCGCTGGGGCGCCTGGTCGCTGGTCGTGGCCAAGTTCGTTCCCGGGTTTTCCACGGTGGCGCCGCCGATCGCCGGCTCGCTGCGCATGCCGCCGGTCAGGTTCATCGCCGCAGCGGGCGCCGGCGCGGCGCTCTGGGCGGGCGCGGCTATTTTCGTCGGCTGGTGGCTGCGCGACGAGGTGCAAACCGCGCTGCGGCTGCTGACCAGCCACACCGGAGCCGCCTTCGGCGTCGTCGCAGGCGCGCTCGGCGCCTGGCTGCTATGGAAGTTGTGGCAGAAATACCGCTTCGAGCACTCGGCCGCCATCGCGCACATCACGCCTGCGGAATTGATGCAAGCGCTCGCGTCGGGAACTCCCCCAGCGCTGCTCGACTTTCGCAGCCCGGCCCAGATCGCCCAGGACGGGGCTATCGAAGGCGCCACGCCCCTGGATTTGGACGATTTGTCCCAGGTTGCCAGCCGCTGGTCCAAGAACCATGAGCTGGTGACGCTGTGCGCCTGCCCGCAAGACGCCGGCGCCGTGTATGCGGCGCATGTGCTGATGAAGCTGGGCTACACGTCGGTTCGCCCGCTCAGCGGCGGCTACGACGCGTGGATGGCGCAGCTGCGGGCGCCTGGGAATGCGCTGGACCCAACCTAGGGCCTAAAGCCATCGGTCTGGACCGACAGGTTAAACATCATCGCACTTTACTCAACGCTTGGCCATGCGCGTTTGCCAACCTGGTCCTGTTGCCTTCCAGCGGTCGATCTCGTCAGCGGGCAACCTGATCGAGAGCAGTTTGCGTGGATTGTCCGAGACGGGCCGTCCACCTTTTTTTTACCGTAGTCCGAGCCAGCATGTCATCGGTGAGTTCGGGCAGCTCTTCATATTCGCCCTTCATTACCTGCGGCTGAAAACATGGCGTTCCGGCTTGCGCAAGCGAGCTGTTATGAAGAAATTTGAAGTTTGAGTTCAGCCGCCGAGGGCGGTCGGCTGGAACGCAATTTCGGCTTCACTGCGCTACGCCGCAAGCTGCTCTCGAACGGGTACCTGGCGCTGAATGTCGCCCATGGTTGGCAGTGTCTTCAAGTCGTAGTTCGCCTGCATGACCAGCCAGAACGCTGCATCGCCACCAAAATACTTGGCAAGCCGAGCAGCCGTGTCGGCCGTGACGGCGCGGCGTTCCTTGACGATCTCGTGAATACGGGTGGCGGGAACATCCAGCGCAACGGAAAGTGCGTTCACGCTGAGGCCAAGCGGAGCTAGGTAGTCTTCGCGCAGAATCTCACCCGGATGAACCGGGCGCATACGATCAACCAAACGTGCCATGTTGACTCCTTCAGTGGTAGTCCACTATTTCGACGTCACCGGGGCCGACGCCAGACCATAGGAAGCAAATGCGCCACTGGTCGTTGATGCGAATACTGTGCTGGCCCTTTCGATCACCCTTCAGCGCCTCGAGACGATTTCCTGGAAAGGTTCGGCCCCATTCCCGCGAGCCGACTACGCGGCGTGCAACAGGAACTCGACCTTCACAGCTTCGAAAGGAAACTCGATTTCGCCGCTTTCTGTCCGGCTCAGAATACCTGCTGACAGCAGAGCCGTCACGTCGCCGTGCACTGCCTTGACATCGCGATTGAGGCGGCGAGCGGCCTCGCGGATGGAAATCGGGCCTGCACCACACAGCGCTTTGAGCAGTTCCCAGCGTTTTGCCGTTAGTATTTTCCAGAGTAGCTCCGGTGCTGCGAAGCTGATGCGAGCCGATCCAGAGCCTTTGCCGCTCTTCCAGGCATTGGCGAAGTCGGCCATGGCCTCGGACGGAGGCCGAACGTCAAGAGTCACTGTTTTCACGGTTCCACCTCGCAATCGGGTCTTATGACACATGACGTTTGACATGAACGGCGGTTGCCGGATAGCCAAACCAGCCGGTGAACGTCTGCTTGGTGGCCGAGTTAGGCACCGACGCCTTGGTGGTGACCATTTGCAGATTCGTACTTTGCCAAGAACTCATAAAGGGACTCAACGAGAGGTTTGTCCCCAAATGCCTTTGTGACTACGACCGCAGTCATGAGGCCCCGGTAGATATAGTTCTCGGCATCTTGCTCGGCGGTGGCGATCGGTGGCGTCCCACGCATTCCCAGAACGTGAAAATGCGGCGGGTTGCCACCATACATCTCCATGACGTTCTCTGACGCAGCATGCACGTATCCCGAGTACGCCGTGCTTACGCTCTCCTCCGCATCAAGTGCTTGGGAGAGATTCACTCCCTGACCGAGGACCTTCATTGTGTGAGCACGAACCTTCTTTCGTGGAAGCAGTTTAGGCTTAGCGATTCGCAGCGCGCCTTCCGGACGTGAGAAGACCGGCTCCGCATAGAACGCATCGAGATATTGGGTGTGGCGTTCCGAGCGAGCGCCGTTCGTCTCCGCGCTGGCCAAAAAGAAAATGTCTTCCTGAATTTCGTCAAGCGTCCGAAAGAGCACACCGACCTCCTGAAGGTATCCCTCGTCGAGAAGGACGGCAACAGCATTCAGGCCACTTATGTAGCGAGCAAGCTTCTGGACAATCGCCTCGTGAATGCCTTTGTTCGCGTAACGAAAAACAAACGAACCGCAGTGTGGGACACGCTGCGGTGGCGGAATTGAGGCTTCCACTCTTCGCAGGGTGCTCGTCATCACTGTGACTGCTTCAGCCTGAAGTTGCGGCATCTTGCAGGACCTAACGAATAGAAGAGACTTCACTGTCCAGAGGTATGCATGGATCGAAACAGTTACGGAAAACGGCATCAAAGTGCCGCGATGGAGAAGTCAAACGCTTCATAGACTCACCTGGAAGGGGAAATCATGGTCATCGTAACCGTTCACCCCGCCAGCCAACCATCAATCACCACTGGATCGTTAACCGTCCTGAGCTGCTGATAAGCGATTTCAGCTTCATCGAACCGCCGCCGCAAAAAATTAAGCCACTGCTTAAGCCGCCCAGCGCGCGCATGCGGCTCCAGCCGGGCGCACACCAGCCGCCAGAAATCGGCCAGCAACGGCGCCAGCGCGGGCCAGGCGATACCGGCGCCAGAGCCGCCCCTGATCGCCAGCGCAAGTCCAGGATCAGCCACCATGCCCCGACCCAGCATCAGCGCATCGCAGCCCGACGCCTCGCGGCAGCACAGCGCGTCGGCGACCGTCCAGATTTCGCCATTGGCGACTATCGGAATACTCACCGCGGCGCGAATGTCGGCGATGCGTTCCCAGTAGGCCGGCGGCCGATATGCCTGTGCCTTGGTGCGGGCGTGGACGACGAGCTCGTCCGCGCCGCCATCGGCGATCGCCAGCGCGCATTCGACGGCGCGCGCGTCGTCATGAAAGCCGAGCCGCATCTTGGCCGACACCGGCATGTGCGCCGGCACGGCGCGGCGCACGGCGGCGACGATCGCATGAATCGTTTCGGGCTCGTCGAGCAGCGCCGCGCCGCCGCCGTGGCGGTTGACGACATTGGCCGGGCAGCCGAAATTCAGGTCGATGCCGGCCGGCCCCAGCGCCGCCAGCCGGCCGGCGTTTTCAGCCAGGCAGACCGGATCGGAGCCGAGCAGCTGCGCCCGCACCGGAACGCCTGCGAGCGTGCGGCCGCCGTTGTGCAATTCGGGAACGACGCGGGTGAAGACGCGCTCGGGCAGCAGCTGATCGGTGACGCGGATGAATTCGGACACGCAGCGGTCGATGCCGCCGACCCGCGTCAAAATGTCGCGCAGCACGAAGTCGAGCAGCCCTTCCATGGGCGCGAGCAGCAGCATCATCGGAAGCCGGGCGACGGCCTCAAACGGCAACCAGACGCCAGAGCGAGGTGACTTCGCGCGAGCGCGCCGCGTGCAGCAGGTCGCTTTCATCGAACACCTTCGGATGATTCGGCGCGGCGTCGATTTTTTCCGCAACCTTCAGTCCGCCGGTGTCGAACGCCGCCAGCAATTCGGCGCGCGAGCGCAGGCCCAGGTGCTCGGCGAAATCGGACAGGATGAGCCAGCCTTCGCCGCCGGGCGCAAGGTGCGCCGCCAGCCCGTTCAAAAAGCCCAGCAACATGCGGCCGCCTTCGTCGTACACGGCGGCTTCCAGCGGCGAGCCGGGACGCGCCGGCAGCCACGGCGGATTGCATACGATAAGCGACGCCAGCCCTTGCGGAAACAGGTTGGCGTGCATGACCTTGACTGGGCACGGCAGGCGCAGCCGGTCAAGGTTTTCGCGCGCGCAGGCCAATGCGCGCGGGTCCTGGTCGGTGGCGACGACCTGGTCGGCGCCCCGCAGCGCCAGGATGGCCGCCAGCACGCCGGTGCCGGTGCCGATGTCGAAGGCGACGAACTTCGGTGCCTGGACGGCCGGCAGCGCGGCCTGCGCCACCAGGTCGACATATTCGCCCCGCAGCGGCGAAAACACGCCGTAATGCGGATGAATGCGGTTGTTCGGCGGCTCGCCCAGCGCGGCGATTTCAATGCCTTTCTTGCGCCATTCGTGCGCGCTGACGACGCCCATCAATTCGCGCAGCGACGCCACGCAGCCCTGCGCTTCCTCGCCGGCGGCGCCCCAGGCCTCGACACAGGCCTGCCTGGCGTCGGGCGCGCGGCGAAGCGACAGTTTGTAGCCGGCGCCGAACTCGATCAGCACCATGCCCAAGACCCGCGCGCGCTGCGACCGCGCCTGGCGGTAGAGATGGAAAGCCTGGCCCGCTGGCACGCCGGACGCGGCGGCGGCCTTCTTGCGATCGACCCTGGCCTGCTTCGACGCCTTGGGCGGCTTGTCGATGCGCCGCGCCAGCGCCTGCAGCAGCTGCCGGGCATTCTGAAAATCCCCGCGCCAGAGCAGGCCGGCGCCTTCGCAGGCCAGCCGGTAGGCGGTGTCGGCGGGCATCGTGTCGTCGGCCAGAACAACGCGCCGGGGCGGCGGCGCGCCGCGCCCGGAAAGCCAGCGCGCCGAACGGGCTTCACCCTCCTCGGTCCAATGAATCATGGCGGTGGAAACTTGGACGGCGTCGACAGCGGCGGCAGTAGTGGGTGTGCAAATGGATATCGGCAAGGTGACTCGCTTTACTCGAAACAAAGACTTCAGCGTGTCTTCAAGTGCGGAAACGGAATGGTTTGACCCGATCCCCGCGTTCGCCGTGTCAACTCAATTTCAGCAGCCGGGCCGCGTTGGTGTGAAAGATCTTGGTCTTGTCGGCTTCACTCAGACCCAGCCTGTCGACATGCGAGGTATCGGAACTTATGAACGGATCATCGGTTCCGAACAAGATTCGGTCGGCACCCATGGTTTGCAGCGCAAACTTGAGCGCATCGGCGCCGAACACCGTGGTGTCGTAGTAGAGCTTCTTGGCGTATTCACTCGGCAGCCGGGAAATATAGCGACGGCAGTCCGGAAAAAGCCGATAACCGTTGTCGAGGCGCTCGAGCACCATCAGCAAGGTCCCGCCGGTGTGCGCCATCACGTAAGGGAAGTTGGGATAACGCTCGAACACGCCGGAAAAGATCAGTCGCGTCGCCGAGAGCGTCGTGTCGAATACCAGGCCGAGCCGCAAAGGCAGCTCGAAGCCTTCGTACCCCTGGTCCTGTTGCGGGAAATTCGGATGTTCAAACACGGGCAGCCGCAGTTCGTCGAGCCTGGCCCAGATCGGCTCGAGCGCGGGATTGTCGAGCTGCATGCCGTTGATATTCGAGCCGATGGCGACGCCCCGCATGCCAAGCTCGCCCACGGCGCGGTCGAGCTCGCGCAGCGACGCTTCAATATCAGGCAGCGGCAGGCTGGCAAAACCGACAAAGCGATCAGGATGCGCGCGGCAAATGCGCGACAGCGCATCGTTGACTTTGCGAGCGACATCGACTCGGCGGCCAGAGTCCCAGGGATAGACATTCGGCGCGCTCAAGGACAGCACGCGCATGTCAATGCCCTTGGCGTCCATGTCCTTGAGCCGCGCACCGATGTCAAACATATCCTCGCGGGACCAGGCCACGGTATAGCCGCGATGACGGTAAAGCGTCTTGCCATCGGCGGTTTGTTCGGCGGACAGATTGAGGGTCGATATCAGGTCGTTGAGGTAGTCACGATCAGTGATATGGGCGTGGAAATCGATTTTCATGTCTGGTCTTTCTTAGTGAGCGTATTGATATCGTCGCTGTTGGCGGACGCCTCGGACGCATCCGCTCTTGCCGGCTGTTTCGGCGACGGTTCGGGGCGTTTGTCAGCAGACCCATCAGACAAATTCCAGTAACGGCCAACCATATCGCCCGAGCGGAGAATGTGCTCCATCATGACGGACCTGCCGCGATCGACTTGCCGTCCGGCGATCGCTTTATAAATTGCCCAGTGGTCGTCGTGCGACCGCGCGAGTGCGACTGGGTCCTGAAAATGCACGACGCGGCTTGAAAGCAGCGGCATCAGCAGCGTCTTGGAGGTCAGCTCAAGCAGGCAGTTATTTTTTGCCTGGGCAAGAATGATTTGGTGAAACTTTTCATTCATGCCGCGGAAGTCTGCTTGGAAGTTGGTTTCTTCAGGATTGAGCAAAAGCTTGTCGCCATGCGTCAGGATATCGCTCATCGCGGTCAGCCCGGCATCGTCAAGCCCCGCCTGGGCCACGATCGCGACCGCCAGGCCCTCAAGGCTTGCACGGACCAGGAAAGCGTCCATGACATCGGTCAGAGTGACTTCGCGAACTCTGAACCCGCGCGCTCCACGAGCCTGCAGCAGACCTTCCTGCGCCAACGAGGCGAGCGCCGGTCGAAGAGGAGTTCTTGAAATGCCGAGCCGTGCGGCGGTCGGGGTTTCCAAAATGTACTCGCCGGGAGCAATGGCGCCCGAAAGGATCAAATCGCGCAACTGGTCCACTACCGATTGCGATCGAGTCATTGCTTGCGCCCAAGCTCGAAATACCGAAACATCTTATATCTTATTGTACACAAACTATGAAAACATTGGGGTTTATCACCGTACATAATAGATTTTTAATAGGTCAAACTAGACATTCAAGATTTTTTGTGCACAATAGACTGAAAGTGGCGCCTAAACAGGAGAGCTGCTTGTCCATTGCCAGCAGCTTGCCGCCAGGAGCATCCTAATGTTGAAAAAACTTCATCACGTCGCATACCGTTGCACCGATGCGCGCGAAACGGTCAGGTTTTATACCGAGCTGCTCGGACTGAAGTTCAGTCATGCGCTCTCCAATGACCGGGTGCCTTCGACCCACCTTTGGTCGCCACATCTGCACATATTTTTCGAAATGGAAGACAAAAGCTGCATCGCCTTCTTTGAACTTCCGTGTTCGCCCCCCTCCATGAAGGACCCGAACACGCCGGATTGGGTCCAGCATCTTGCACTCGAGGTCGCTGATGAAGCCACTTTGCTTGCGGCAAAGAAACGGCTGGAAGACGCTGGCGTAAAAGTCGTGGGTGTGACGAACCATGGATTTTGCGAGTCGATCTACTTTTTTGATCCAACCGGCCATCGCCTTGAATTGACCGTTAACCGAAGCAGCGTAGCTGACGCAAATCGCTACGCCAAAGAAGCTCAAAGCGTTTTGCAGCGGTGGGATGGCCGCAAGCTTCGGGGTGAGCTGCAGGCCGAGCCTGCGCCTGTTTAGCAAGAAATGTCCGCGGTGTTGGCCGACCGCTGAAGTTTGAACGATTTAAGAAATTCAGGGAGACAAAAATGTTCAGCATGTGCGGCACTAGGCGTGGGTTCTTTTCCATGGTGGGGGCCGCAGGCGTCGCATCGGCATTGCCGGGCGCTTTGCTGGCACAGTCCAGGCCATTTCGCATCGACGCGCATTACCACCACATCGCGCCGGCATGGATTGCCGAAGAGATTGTCCGGAACAATTTGCCGCCTCCGGTTGTCGGCCTGGTCGGGGAATGGACACCGGCCCGCGCTGTCGAAGAGATGGACCGCAACGACGTTGCAACAGTGCTCTGCTCCGTGTCCAACCCGGGGGTATGGTTCGACAATGTCCCGCAGGCCAGGCGTCTGTCTCGTGCCTGCAATGAATATGCCGCGCAACTCGGCCGAGATTATCCGGGCCGTTTTGGCTCCTTCGCGGCGCTTCCACTGCCCGATACGCAAGGCAGTCTGAGCGAGATCGCCTACGCCCTTGATGTGCTCAAGGCCGATGGCTTTGGCCTTTTTACCAGCTACAGCGACAAGTGGCTTGCCGATCCCGCCTTCGCTCCGGTATTTCAAGAACTAAACCGGCGCAAGGCCGTCGTGTATGTGCATCCTATGGCACCCGCGTGCTGCCGCAGGCTGGTGCCCAATGTCCCGCCGGCGCTGATCGAGTTTCCTGTTGACACGACGCGAACGATGCTGCAATGGATACTGACCAAATCAAGCGCCTTGTATCCCGACATCCGGCTGATTTTCTCGCATGCAGGCGGCTATTTCATGGGAGGTCTTGGTCGGCTGCAGATTTTGTCCGATACGCATCCGGAATTCGGCATGCCCGCGAGCTTTCAGGGCGAAGTCGCCAAGTTCTATTACGAACTTTCAAGCTCCGCCGATTCCGTCACGATGGCGACACTTCGCGCCTACGTACCCAACAGCCATATTCTTTTGGGCACCGACTCGCCGTTTATCGGTCCGATGGCGCCGAACATTGCTCCGCTGCAAAAGATCGGACTGCCAAAGGCCGATCTCGCCGCGATCGAGCGCGGCAATGCGCTTGCGCTTTTACCGCGCCTTGCCGCTTTCGAGTGACGCAGCCAGCCATTTCAATACCCATCTTGACCCGAAGGATCTGCAATGAAGAATGAGGCTCTTTTGACTACACTGGCCGGAATAACGTTTGCGCTCGGGGCGGCGCTTTCCGGCTGCGCCGGCGGAGCGCCTCAGAGTGCGACGGCCGTCTGGGCGCAGAAGTCACCCTTGCCGGTCGCTATGGCCGAGGTCGGAGTCGCCGCGCTTGACGGCAAGGTCTATGTGGTCGGCGGAACAGAGCAACGGGACAAAGCGCCTCCGATCTGGGCTTCCACCTTGAACATGGCATATGACCCGGCGAGCAACACGTGGCAGCAGCGTGCACCGTTGCCGCAGGGCCTGAGCCATGTCGGCGTCGCGGCGCTCGACGGCAAGCTCTATGCAATCGGGGGTTTTACCGACATCGTCCACATGGGCCCGCGAAGCCTGGCATACGTCTATGACCCCCGCACGGACTCCTGGCGCGCGCTTGCCGAGCTATCGAGTCCGCAGGGTTCGATCGCGGTGGCTGCCGTCAACGGCAAACTCCACATTTTCGGCGGGCGCAAATCCGACACCGTCCGCAAGATTTCTCCGGTCGGAACGCGCGATACTTTCGCCGGCTTCGGAACCGTGACGACGCACGAGGTTTATGACCCTGCATCCGGCCGTTGGTCTCAAGCCGCTCCCATACCCGGTCCTGGCCGTGACCACATGGGAATCGCGGTGTTGCGTGGCAAGGTGCACCTGTTCGGCGGCCGTATTGCCGATGTCACAGACAACCTGGGCACACATTCTGTCTATGACCCCGCGACTGACAGCTGGACCGAAGCCGCGCCGTTGCCGCGGCCGCGGTCCGCGGGGGCCTACACAGTGCTGAATAGCCTGATTGTCTATGCTGGCGGAGAGTGCAAGCCGGGTGGACAGACCTTCAGCCCCAACGCATACGAAGATGTGAGCGCATATGACATCAAGACTGATCGATGGATTGCACTCCCCTCGCTGCCACAGGCACGGCACGCCTTCGGCGCGGCGACGATAGGCAACGTGGCTTACTTTGCCGGCGGCGCGCCTGTCTGTGGAGGCGGCGCCATGACCGACATGCTCAGCCTCACTTTAATGTGAACCTTGGGCGGCGACACGGACGCAACCGAAAGCATGGTTTTGTCGGGTTGCCATGTTGAGCGACTAGAGAAATTTCAAAAAACAAGCAGGAGCATGCTTTGGCCGAGAGTTCCGATTTGAAAAACCCCCCTGAAGTGCCGGTCTTGATTATTGGCGCCGGGCCGGTCGGTCTGGCGCTGGCCGTCGATCTCGCGCAGCGCAAGGTGGCCTGTATGGTGGTCGATAAGGGCGACGGCGTGGTTCGTCACTCGAAGATGGGTCTGGTCTCGATCCGTTCCATGGAACTCTGCCGGCGCTGGGGCATTGCTGAACGCGTCCGCAATACCGGTTTTCCCAAAGATTACGCGCTCAATCAGGTCAGTTGCACCAGCCTTGCCGGCCACAGCCTTGGCGTCTCTCGCTATCCCAGCATGCGCGATGAGCCAGCGACCCCGGCGAGTCCGGAGAAGCGGCAGCGTTGCCCGCAGATCTGGTTCGATCCGATTCTGCAAGCGGCAGCCGAAGAGGCTTTGAATGTGACGCTGCGCTACGGCTTTGAGATGACTGGCTTTAGCGCATATGACAGCCATGTCGAGGTGACGCTGCGCGACGTTTCAAGCGGCCTGGAAAGCACGGTGGTTGCAAATTACCTTGTCGGCTGCGACGGCGCCGGCAGCAGCGTGCGGCGCGAGCTCAGCATCGAGATGCTGGGCGAGCGTGTGCTTCATTATTCAGTCGGCGTCTATTTTCGCCGGCCGGGTTTGCTGCAGGCGCATGACAAGGGCCCGGCCGAGCGTTATCTTCTGATTGGCGAAGAAGGCTATTGGGGCCATCTCACGGCGGTCGATGGCAGCGACTACTGGCGTCTTACAGTCGCTTCCGCCGAGCCGCTGGACATGGAGCGATTCGACGCCGCCGAGTGGGTGGCGCGCTGCCTCGGGCGTAGCGATGACAAGGTCACGATCGAGACGGTAATGCCTTGGCGGCGCAGCAAGCTCGTCGCTGAGCACTTTGGCCGCGGCCGCGTGCTGCTCTGCGGTGACGCCGTGCATGTCATGTCGCCGACCGGCGGCTACGGCATGAATACCGGACTGTGCGACGCGGCCGATCTCGGATGGAAGCTGCAGGGCACTTTGCAAGGCTGGGGCGGACCGGGTCTGCTGGCAAGCTACGAAGTCGAGCGCCGTCCCATCGGCCTGCGCAACACCTACGCGGCGGCTGATAATTTCGCCCGCGTCATGACAGCGCTCGACTGCTCGCAGGTCACCGCCGAAACGCCGGAAGGCGAGGCCAAGAGGCGCAAGCTCGGGCCCATCCTTGCCGAGGCGGGCCGCGGCAATATGGAGACGCTGGGCATCTCGCTTGGCTACCGCTATGAGGACTCCCCTATCGTCATCCCGGACGGCACGCCGGCCACTGACGATGCGCCCCGCGAATATGCCGCGACAGCGCGTCCCGGCCATCGCGCCCCGCACGCCTGGCTCGCGCCGGGTTACTCGACGCTTGACCTGTTCGGTGACGGCTTCGTGCTGCTGCGCTTTGGCGCGGATGCGCCCGATCCCGCGCGGCTCATCGCCGCGGCGCGAATCCGGCAAATGCCGCTGTCAGCGACCACCATTGGGTCACCCGAAGCGGCGGCGCTTTACGAGCGGCGACTGGTGCTGGTGCGGCCCGACGGGCACGTCGCCTGGCGCGGCGATGCGCTGCCGGACAACCCGCTCGAGCTTATTGACCGTGTCCGGGGTGCCGCTGTAGTAACCGGGCCGGCCCTTAACAGTGCTGAGCTGCGAGAGCTGGTTTGACACTGCGGTGCAGAACCTTTCATTGCTGAAGAAAAAAAGAACGCGTCAAGCGAGCCATCACAGGAGAACAAACCATGGCCTCAAACTCAATCGATATCAAGCAGCTCATCGATGGCTCGCCCTTCAACCGCGCGCAAATTGGCGTCATGCTGTTGTCGAGCCTCGTCGCTTTGCTCGATGGCTTCGACGCCCAGGCGATCTCCTTCGTCGCGTCGGCGATGGCGCGAGACCTCAACGTCAGCGTCAACACTTTCGGCCCGATCTTCGGCGCGGGCACTCTTGGCATGGCGCTGGGAGCGCTCGGCCTGCCGCTGCTGTGCGATCGATGGGGCCGGCGGCGGCTGATTATCGCTTCGGTCATCATGTTCGGCGTTTTTAGCCTGGCGACGGTGTGGGTGCAATCATTTTCCATGCTGTTCGTGCTGCGCCTGTTGACCGGTATCGGCGTTGGCGCGGCAGTACCGTGCATGATCCCGCTGATCGCGGAATACTCGCCGTCGCGGATCGCAAGCGTGGTGATTACGACCGTGACCTGCAGTTGGCCGCTTGGCGCGGTGCTCGGCGGGGCCGTCAGCGCGAAGATTATTCCAATTTGGGGATGGCAATCGGTTTTCCTGCTCGGCGGCATCCTGCCGCTCATGCTTGCCGTCTTGCTGTTGCGTTATCTTCCTGAATCGGCTTCCTTTTTGGCGAGCCGCGGCAGCGACTCCAGGCGTATCTCGGCAATCCTGCTGCGGATATTCCCGGGCTCTGGAGTGACAGCCAATGACCGCTTTATCCATTCGGAAGTCGTGCTTGGCGGCTCGCCGGTCAAGCATCTGCTGAGCGGCAGCCGCCGCACGATGACGCTTTTGCTCTGGGTCGCGTTCTTCATGAACTTCCTGGTGCTGTTCTTTATCTTCAACTGGCTGCCGCCCCTGCTCCAGCAGGGCAAGGTTCCGGTGCAAACTGCTGTCCTTGCCGCCGTCACCTTCAACCTCGGCGGCATCATCGGGTGTATCGCGCTTGGCGTGCTGATGGCGAAGTTTGAAAAGATCATCGTCGTCACGCTCGCCTATGCAATCGGCACCGTCAGCGTCGCGGCGATCGGGCACTTTGGCGGCGAGATCGGCCCCTTGATGCTGGCGGTGTTTGTCGCCGGCTTCTGCCTGATCGGCGCGCAAGCGTGCGGCAATGCGCTGGTCGCCGGCCTCTACCCGACTTCCATCCGGTCAACCGCGCTGGGCTGGGCGTATGGCATCGGGCGCATCGGCTCGATCGTCGGGCCGGTGGTCGCCGGCGTCCTTCTGACGCTCGGCTGGAGCATGAGCGGTCTGTTCTGGATCGCCGCCCTGCCGCTGCTGTGCGCGTCGCTCGCCATGCTATCGCTGCATGTGGTGTGGCCAAAGCTCGCAGCCAAAACCGCGCTGAAGCCCGTCACCACGTAATGAGCCACTGCCGCCTTATAAAGGAACCCATTGAAAATGTCTAAACCCTATCGCATATTGACCTATCACGGCAAGAACAACCTTCCTGTCGCTGGCATTCTGGTCGATGAACATGTTTTTTCAGCACAGACGCTGCTGGCAACCCTGGACTCGGTCGATAGCTCATCGGTCCTGGGATTGCTGGGTAGTTGGGACGAAGTGCGGCCCGCGCTGCAAGCCGCAGTGGAAACCTGCCGGCCGGAGCAGGGGCTGCCGCTTGCCAGCGTCAAGCTTGAAGCGCCGATCCTCTACCCAAACGCTGTTTTCGCGACGGGCGCGAACTACTACGACCATCTCGAAGAGATGTCTGAAGTCGCGCTGCGCCTCACAGGCAAAAAAACGATCATCCAGCGCGTCGCCGAGCCCTACATCATCATGAAACTGTCGGCGCATTCAATCATCGGACAAGGCGCGCCGATTCGCTATCCGCGCTTTTCCAAGGAACTCGATTGGGAGGCAGAGATCGGTGTCGTCATCGGACGCGGCGGCGAGGATATCTCTATAGAGGACGCGATGAAATCGGTCGCTGGCTTCACGATCGTCAATGACTTGTCGGCGCGAGACTTGATGAAGCGCGAAGGCCTGCCCTTTATTTTCGATTGGTTTGGGCAGAAGTGCTTTGCCGACGCGGTG
>CAXSGT010000072.1:0-14899 GCA_964236835.1 uncultured Polaromonas sp. | reverse complement strand
AGATTCCCAAACAGTGCTTCGTCGTCGATGAGCTGCCGCGCAACACCATGGGCAAGGTGCAGAAGAATTTGCTGCGCGAGCGCTACCAGGCGCTGTTTTCCTGATTTGGACGCACGCCCCGGCGCATAGCCTTGCCGCTTTTCGTCCGAACAAGCGCTAATACAATCCGCAGCGAGCGCAATGCCTGATTTTTCGCCGGGCAGCCGTAGTTCGCATTTGTCTTTTTTTTAGCCACGCCGACGGAGCCCGGACATGATGAAAAAGCAATTTCCCATAGCCGCCTTTTCGGCACTGGTCATCCTGGCGTTGGGCGCTTGCGGCAAACAAGCGCCCGCGCCCTCGGCCGCTGGCGCTGGCGCTTCGGCAAGCGGCGCGGGCGAGAAAGTGCTCAATATCTACAACTGGCCCGACTACATCACGCGCGACATGGTGGCGAACTTCGAGAAGGAAAGCGGCATCAAGGTCAACTATCAGACCTATGAGAACAACGAAGCCCTGCACGCCAAGCTGGTCGCCGGCAATTCCGGCTACGACCTGGTCGTTCCCGGCGCGGTGTTCGCCAAGCAGCAGATCGATGGCGGTTTGCTCGCCGCGCTCGACAGGTCGAAAATCAGCCATTACGGCAACCTGGATCCGGCGATCATGGCCAAGCTCGCCGCCATCGACCCAGGGAACGCCCATCTGATCCCGTGGGCCTGGAGTTTCACCACCGTCGGCATCAACAAGGCCAAGGTCGCCAAGGCGCTGGGCGGCGCGGCACTGCCGAAGAATCCCTGGGACTTGGTGTTCGATCCGGCTTACACCGCCAAGCTCAAGTCCTGCGGCATTGCCTACCTGGACTCGCCGACCGAGGTGATTCCTCCGGCAATGCAGTACCTGGGCAAAAACCCGTACTCGAACGACGCGGCCGACCACAAGGCCGCCGGCGAAATGCTCGCCAGGGTGCGCCCGGACATCCGGATGTTCTCCAGCACCATGGTCGACGACCTGGCCGACGGCAAGGCCTGCGTCGCGCTGGGCTGGGCCGGCGACATCAATATTTCCCGCACCCGCGCGATCGAGAACAAGAACGGCAACGAGATCGAGGCGCTGCTGCCCCCGGCGGGTGTCGGCCGGCTGATTTTCTTCGACACGCTGGCGATTCCGAAAGATGCCAAGCATGCGGGCAACGCGTATGCCTTCATCGACTATTTTTTGCGCCCGGAAGTCTCGGCGTCGCTGACCAACGAACTCGGCTACGCCACCGCCAACAAGGCCAGTGTGGCCGATGTCAAGCCTGAAATCGCGCGCGACACGTCGGTGTTTCCGAGCGCCGAGGACAAGGAGAAGATGGTGTCGCCGGCGAGCTTCAGCAATGAAGCGCGCGCTTCGATGGGCAATGTCTTCACGAGTTTCAAAAAAGGCAAGTGATCGGGCCGCTCGCGGCTCGGCGTCTGGAATAGCGTCATCATGAATCCGTCCGCGCCGCCCGGCGATGGTTATTTAAAAGTCGAACGGCTGGCCAAGCATTTCGGCGACACCGTTGCGGTCGATGAGGTGTCGCTGTCGATCGGCAAGGGCGAGATTTTCGCCTTGCTGGGCAGCTCGGGCTGCGGAAAATCGACTTTGCTGCGCATGCTCGCCGGCTTCGAGCGCCCCAGCGCGGGCACGGTCATTTTGAACGGCGCCGACATCGGGCATTTGGCTCCGTACGAACGGCCGATCAACATGATGTTCCAGTCGTACGCGCTGTTTCCGCACTTGAGCGTATGGGACAACATCGCCTTCGGCCTTAAGCGCCAGGGCATGCCCAAGGCGCAGATACACGCCCGCGTCGCGGAAATGCTCGACCTGGTGCAGCTGGCGGCGCAGGCCAAGAGAAAGCCGCACCAGCTCTCGGGCGGGCAGCAGCAGCGCGTCGCGTTGGCGCGCAGCCTGGCGAGGAAGCCGCAATTGCTGCTGCTCGACGAGCCGATGGCGGCGCTCGACCGCAAGCTGCGCGAACGCACCCAGTTCGAGCTGGTCACTATCCTCGAGTCGGTCGGCGTGACCTGCGTCATGGTGACGCACGACCAGGAAGAAGCGATGACGATGGCGACGCGCATCGCGGTGATGAGCCAGGGCCGGGTGCTGCAGGTCGGCACGCCGCGCGAGATCTACGAGCGGCCGGGCGGCCGCTTTGTCGCCGACTTCATCGGCAGCGTCAATATTTTCGACGGCAACGTGGCAAGCGTCGACGCGCGCGGCTGCGACGTCGTGACCGGAACCGGCGTCATGCGCGTCGGCCACGGCTGCGCCGGCGGCGATGTTGCGGTGGGCATGGCGGCAGCCGTCGCCGTGCGGCCGGAAAAAATCCAGCTCGCCAGGCAGCGCCCGGCGGTCGAACACAACCTGTTTGGCGGCGTCGTTCGCGAGATCGCCTACTTCGGCAGCTACAACACTTTTATGGTCGAAATGCCGGGCGGGCGCGCCGTAAAGATCACCGGCTCCAACGCCGCGCCCCACGGCGCGGGTCTTGGCGCCGGCATCGCCCGGGGCGACAGCGTCTTTTTCTGGTGGGACGATTCGGCGCCGGTGCTGCTGACGCGATGAGGCCCCGATGAAGCACCTTGCCTTGTTTTCCGGACGGCGCGGGCGGACTTTCGTCATCGCCTTGCCTTACGTCTGGCTGGCCATTTTTTTCGCGCTGCCTTTTCTGATCCTGCTGCGCATCAGCGTCACGGACATGGGCAATGGCGTCGATCCGTTCGCACCGCTGATCGAGCCCGGCACCTGGCGGCCGCTGCTGAAATTCGATGAATATTCGGCGATTTTTCGCAATCGGGCCGCGGGCGCCAATGCGCCGTGGGGCGATACGGTGTATCTGGACGCTTATGCGACATCGCTGAAATACGCATTTTCGACGACGCTGCTGTGCCTGGCCGCCGGTTATCCCTTCGCCTACTTTTTGGCGCGCGCCCGGGCGTCGGCGCGGCCAGCGCTCCTGATGCTGGTCATGCTGCCGTTCTGGACGTCGTTCCTGCTGCGGGTGTATGCCTGGAAAGGCATCCTGGCCGACCAGGGCGTGCTCAATAAACTGCTGCTGTCGCTCGGCCTGATTCGAGAGCCGATCGTGATGCTCTACACCGATGTCTCGATGCTGGTCGGCATGACGTATGTGTATTTGCCGTTCATGATCCTGCCGCTGTATGCGAACCTGGTGAAGATGGACCCGCGCCTGCTCGAAGCCGCGCACGACCTGGGCGCCAGCGCCTGGAAGGCGTTCTGGCTCGTCACCGTGCCGCTCAGCCGCGCCGGCATCGCCGCCGGCGCCATGCTGGTGTTTATTCCCTGCGTCGGCGAATTCGTCATTCCCTCGCTCCTGGGCGGCGCGGAAAACATCATGATCGGCCGCGTCGTCTGGGACGAAATGTTCAGCAGCAACAACTGGCCGCGCGCCGCCGGCGTGTCGGTGGTGATGATCTTGCTCATCCTGGTGCCGCTGGCGCTTTATTTTCGCGCCAGGAGCGACGCGGGGGGCCGAAACGAGCAAAACAAGGTACGCGGGGCGGCGCTGAAATGAGGTATTCACGGCTTTTTTCGCAGCGGCGCCTCGGCCGGCTCTGGCTGGCGCTGGTGTACCTGTTTCTCTACATTCCACTTTTT
Organism: uncultured Polaromonas sp.; assembly: GCA_964236835.1. GTDB lineage: Bacteria > Pseudomonadota > Gammaproteobacteria > Burkholderiales > Burkholderiaceae_C > Polaromonas. Next base: position 11,275 of record CAXSGT010000072.1, on the reverse strand, counting down.
TTCCTGGTCGTCTTTTCCTTCAACAGCACGCGCCAGGATGGCGCCTTCACCGGTTTTTCGCTGCGCTGGTACCGCGCCCTGGCCGAGGACTCGCGGCTGATGGACGGGTTTACGCTGTCGCTCGGGATCGCACTCGTCGCCGGCACGCTGTCGGTCGTGCTCGGCGCGTTCGCCGCTTTCGCGCTGGTGCGCTACCCGCGCTTTCCGGGGCGAACGCTGTTTCACGGCATGGTGAACGCGCCCCTGGTGATGCCCGAGGTCATCGTGGGGCTGTCGCTGCTGCTGCTGATGGTCGCGGTGCAGCGCGCAACCGGCTGGCCGGAGCGCGGTTTCATCACCATCGCGGCCGGCCACACCCTGCTCGGCATGGCTTATGCGACCGTCGTCATCCAGTCGCGCTTAAGCGAGATCGACCGCTCGATCGAGGAAGCCGCGCTGGATCTGGGCTGCCGGCCGCTGCAGGTGTTCTTTCTGGTGACGCTGCCCGGCATCGCGCCGGCGCTGGTTTCCGCTTGGCTGCTGGCCTTCACCATTTCCCTGGACGATGTGGTGATTTCCGAATTTCTGTCGGGGCCGGGCGTGACCACCCTGCCGCAGGTGATCTTCAGCTACGCCCGCCGGGGAGTGAATCCGGCGATCTATGCGGCGGCGACGCTGCTGATCGCGCTGGTGTCGCTCGGCGCCATCGGCTACAGCTTGCTCATGGCCCGCAGGCAGCGGCGGATCGAGAGCGAAACCGACGAGGCGACGCGGCCGGCGCAGGACCTGCCGGCGTGATGGCCGTTGTCCCCGCCGTATCGATCAGCGGGTTGCCAGACCTGGTTTAGTGGTCAAATCTGCCTTCACCGCAATGTGGGCATGGGTAGATAGCTCATATTTTCATAGCATCATAGGTTTTTGGCCGCCGCTGCCGTCGGCATGATCCAAAAACCCGACCCTTCAAGGATGTCCGCGATGCCTTTGCGCCATGTTTTTGTCTATGGAACGCTGCGCCAGGGCGAAGCGCGCGATATCAACCTGCTGGCGCCGACGCCGCGCCGGCTCGGCAGCGCGAGCGCGCCGGGCGTGCTGTACCACCTGGGCGCGTATCCGGGACTGGTGCTTGGCGCAGGCGGCTCGGTCCGTGGCGAAATCTATGAAATCAGCCCGGGACTCGAGCGCCTGCTCGATGAAATCGAGGACGTATCGCCTGGGCAAAGCGGCGAATATCGCAAGCGCGAGCACCTCGTGCGGCTTGACGACACAGCCGAGGAAATCCTTTGCCTGGTCTACGAAGTGACGCCGGGCCGCATCGCGGGCAAGCCCGTCATCGCCAGCGGCGACTGGATCCGGCATCGCCTCAATGAAGGCTCGCAAACCTGACACCAGCCAGGGCCTGCGCGACTTTCGCAATTTATTAATCTATTTTCATGATCCGAAAGACAAAATTGTTGCAGTGCAATATAATTTCCTGACATAGAAAAAATATTGCCGCATCGCGAAATGACTTTTGAAGCCGGTTGATTTCATTAGCTTTTATTTTTGTCTTCTATAAGACATAAGAGTGATTTATCTCTTATATAAGACTTAGAATCAAGTCACTTTTTTCTTTAACCCAGGAGTTCACCATGCCACAAAGCCTTACCGAACAACTCAGCCGCGACCAGCAAGCCGCCGCGCTCGAAAAAGATTGGGCGACCAATCCGCGCTGGAAAGGCGTCAAGCGCGGCTATAGCGCCGCCGAGGTGGTGCGACTGCGCGGCTCCTTCCCAATCGAGCACACGCTGGCGCGGCGCGGCGCCGAGAAGCTCTGGAGCCTGCTGCACAGCGAGCCCTATGTGAACTGCCTCGGCGCGCTGACCGGCGGGCAGGCGATGCAGCAGGTCAAAGCCGGCGTCAAGGCAATCTACCTGTCGGGCTGGCAAGTTGCCGCCGACAACAACACCTATTCGTCGATGTATCCGGACCAGTCGCTGTATCCGGTCGATTCGGTGCCGAAAGTCGTTGAAACCATCAACAACACCTTCCGCCGCGCCGATGAAATTCAGCATTCCAAAGGCATCGACGCCGGCGACGCGAACTACATCGACAACTTCGCGCCCATCGTCGCCGATGCCGAGGCCGGTTTTGGCGGCGTGCTGAACGCGTTCGAGCTGATGAAGGCGATGATCAAGGCCGGCGCCGGCGGCGTGCATTGGGAAGACCAGCTGGCCTCGGTCAAAAAATGCGGCCACATGGGCGGCAAGGTGCTGCTGCCGACGCGCGAGTCGTGCCAGAAGCTGATCGCCGCGCGCATGGCCGCCGATGTCTGCGGCGTGCCCACTTTGGTGATCGCCCGCACCGATGCCGAAGCGGCCGACCTGTTGACCTCCGACTATGACGAGATCGACAAGCCGTTCCTCACCGGCGAGCGCACTGCTGAAGGCTTTTACAAGACCCGCAAGGGCATCGACCAGGCAATCGCCCGGGCCAACGCCTATGCGCACTACGCCGACCTGGTTTGGTGCGAGACCGGAACGCCCGACCTCGACTTCGCGAAGAAATTTGCCGACGCGGTGCACAAGGTTCATCCCGGCAAGATGCTGGCGTACAACTGCTCGCCGTCGTTCAACTGGAAGAAAAACCTCGACGACGCGACCATCGCGAAATTCCAGAAAGAGCTCGGCGCGATGGGCTACAAGTACCAGTTCATCACGCTCGCCGGTATCCATTCCATGTGGTACAACATGTACGACCTGGCGAAAGACTACGTGGCACGCGGCATGACGGCGTATATCGAGAAGGTGCAGGAGCCCGAATTCGCCGCCCGCGACCGCGGCTACACCTTTGTGTCGCACCAGCAGGAAGTCGGCACCGGCTATTTCGACGAAGTGACCACTGTGATCCAGGGCGGCAAATCCAGCGTCACCGCGCTGACCGGCTCGACCGAAGAAGAGCAGTTCCACTGATCTTGAAAGCCGGCTGTCGCGGCGTAAAATCGCGGCATTCCGGCTTTCAGTTTTCCAGGCGCGGCTCGTCCGCGCTTTTTCATTTCCGCACTTCAAACCATGATTCAAATCACGCTTCCCGTCGGCTCCAAACGCGACTATCCCGCCCCGGTGACCGTGGCCGAGGTCGCCGCGTCGATCGGTGCCGGATTGGCGAAAATGACTGTGGCGGGAAAACTCGACGGCCGGCTGGTCGATGCCAGCGACCGCATCGAGCGCGATGCGCGGCTGCAGATCATTACGCCGAAAGACAACGACGGCCTGGAAATCATTCGGCATTCGACCGCGCATTTGCTGGGCCATGCGGTCAAGCAGCTGTATCCGAGCGCGAAAATGGTGATCGGGCCGGTGATCGAAGAGGGTTTTTATTACGACATCGCGTACGACCGGCCGTTCACGCCCGACGACCTGGCGGCCATCGAGGCGCGGATGCGCGAGCTGATCGCGCAGGACTACGACGTTGTCAAGCGAATGACGCCGCGCGCCGAGGTGATCGAGATTTTCCAAGAGCGCGGCGAGGACTACAAGCTGCGCCTGGTCGAAGACATGCCCGGCGAAAGCGCGATGGGGCTGTATCACCACCAGGAATATGTCGACATGTGTCTGGGCCCGCATGTGCCGAACACGCGATTCCTGAAGGTTTTCAAGCTGACACGGGTTTCGGGCGCGTACTGGCGCGGCGACGCGAAAAACGAGCAGCTCCAGCGCATCTACGGCACCGCTTGGGCCGACAAGAAAGAGCTTGACGCGTACATCAGGCGCGTCGAAGAGGCCGAAAAGCGCGACCATCGCAAACTCGGCCGCGAGCTCGATCTGTTTCACATCGACGAGCATTCTCCGGGAACGGTTTTCTGGCATCCCAAAGGCTGGACGATCTGGCAGCAAGTCGAGCAGTACATGCGCCAGGTTTACAAGGACAGCGGCTACCAGGAGGTCAAAGGCCCGCAAATCCTCGACAAGAGCCTGTGGGAGAAAACCGGCCACTGGGACAAGTACCGCGAGCACATGTTCATCACCGAGAGCGAAAAGCGCATCTACGCCTTGAAACCGATGAACTGCCCCGGCCATATCCTGATTTACAACCAAGGCATCAAGAGCTACCGCGACCTGCCGCTGCGCTACGGCGAATTCGGCCAGTGCCACCGCAACGAGCCGACCGGCGGCTTGCACGGCATCATGCGGGTCCGCGCCTTCACGCAGGACGATGGACACGTTTTTTGCACCGAAGACCAGATACAGCAGGAATGTATCGATTTCACCGCCTTGCTGCAGCGGGTTTACAAGGACTTCGGCTTTACCGACATCATCTACAAGGTGGCGACGCGGCCGGAAAAGCGCATCGGTTCAGAGGAAAGCTGGGACAAGGCCGAACAGGCCTTGATCCGGAGACTAGAGGCTTGCGGCTGCGACTATCAAATCGCGCCCGGCGACGGCGCTTTTTATGGCCCAAAGCTCGAATACACGCTGCGCGACGCGATCGGCCGGCAATGGCAATGCGGAACCATCCAGGTCGATCCTTCGATGCCCGAGCGGCTTGACGCGCACTATGTGGGCGAAGACGGCGCACGTCATACGCCCATCATGCTGCACCGCGCGATTGTCGGCAGCCTGGAGCGCTTTATCGGTATTTTGATCGAACAATATGCCGGCGCCATGCCGGTCTGGCTGGCACCGGAGCAGGTTTCGGTGCTCAATATTACCGATGGACAGGCTGAATACGCCAGGGAAGTTGCTAAAACGTTGCAGAATCAAGGGCTTAGGGTCAATCTTGACCTGCGCAACGAGAAAATTACGTATAAAATACGCGAACACGCGCTGCAAAAGCTTCCCTATATCCTGGTCGTAGGCGACAAGGAAATGGCCGCCGGCGCGGTGTCGGTGCGGGCCCGGGGCAATAAAGACCTTGGCGTGATGTCTGTTGATGCATTTTCCAAGCAAATTGCCAGCGACATCGCCCAAAAACTCTGATTTTGGTAATTCAGAGTTCATAGCCTTGATGGACGCAAGCAAGCAGCTATAGCTTTTATAGCAGATATTAAAGGATTCACACCATCGCTACAGAATTTCGTGACCGCCGTCACCGTGAAGAACGCAAGCATCGCTTGAATCGTGAAATCATGGCCCCTGAAGTGCGCTTGACCGGGCCCGACAACGAGCCATTTGGCATTGTCAGTCTTATGGAGGCGCTGCGTCTGGCCGGTGAGGCCGATGTGGACCTGGTCGAGATTTCGCCGACCGCGGTGCCGCCCGTTTGCCGGCTCATGGACTACGGAAAATTCAAATACGCCGAGCAGAAAAAGGCGGCGGAAGCCAAGTCCAAGCAAAAAGTGATCGAGGTCAAGGAAGTCAAGTTTCGCCCCGGCACCGACGACGGCGACTACAACATCAAGCTGCGCAATATCAAGCGTTTCCTCGAAGACGGCGACAAGTGCAAAATCACGCTGCGTTTTCGCGGACGGGAAATCACCCACCAGGAACTGGGCTTGGCACTGCTGGCGCGGATTCGCGATGAATTGGCCGATCTGATCGTGGTCGAGCAGTTTCCAAAACTCGAAGGCCGGCAAATGGTGATGATGATCGCACCCGGCCGCAAGAAGGTTGCCTCCAAGCCGGCTGCGGAAACGGTGCCTGCGGGCTAAGAAAAATTTGTTGAATCGGAGCTTGCCGGCTTGTACGGCGGCTCTTGAAGAGGGGCATCTGACAGTGTTCCAGCGGAGTCGGGCGACGAGGCCAGGCTTGCGAAAGCGATGGTGTAAAACTGTCGCGACCCATGACAGGCGTCAAATCCTGAAATGACAAGTGGCTCGGGGCCGTCAAGCCTGCGAAAGTTTCGCAGCGCCTCGCGAGCACAAACGAAAAGGAGCATTCACATGCCCAAAATGAAGACCAAGAGCGGCGCCAAAAAGCGTTTCCGCGTTCGTCCAGGTGGTACCGTCAAGCGCGGTCACGCCTTCAAGCGTCACATCCTGACCAAGAAGACCACCAAAAACAAGCGTCAATTGCGTGGTTCAGTCGCTGTCCATGAGACCAATATGGCTCACATGGCGCAGATGCTGCCGGGCCGTGGCATCTAATTCAACGACGAACAAGGAGTAAACCATGCCTCGCGTCAAACGTGGTGTAACGGCTCGCGCCCGCCACAAAAAAGTTCTCGCTCTTGCTAAAGGTTTTCGCGGTCGCCGCGGCAACGTATTTCGTATCGCCAAAGAAGCGGTGATGAAGGCCGGGCAATATGCCTATCGTGACCGCCGCAACAAAAAACGTGTGTTTCGCCGCCTATGGATCGCCCGTATCAATGCTGCCAGCCGTTCATTCGGCTTGACTTACAGCCAGTTCGCCAATGGACTGAAAAAAGCCGGCATCGAGATCGACCGCAAAGTGCTGTCCGATATGGCGATTCATGACAGCGCCGCTTTCGGCGCCATCGTCGAGCAGGCAAGAGCCAAGCTGGTTGCCTGATTTTCACGATAGGCTGCTATTGAATAAATAGCTGCTTGCGCACCGAAATAACGGGCTGGAGCTTGAAAGGGCTCTGGCCTTTTTATATGGCCCTGCTGTGAACGTCATAGGACAAGATCGCCAGGGCCGCTATGCCGCATTTCTTTTTGCATGGGTACCTTCGTACAAGAGAAAATTTATGAACGACGCCGATACCCTCGACGAGCTGGTGAGCAGCGCCAGCGCCAGTTTCGAAGCAGCCATGACCCCGGCAGAGCTGGAAAACGCCAAAGCCCGATTTCTGGGCAAATCGGGCCGCGTGACCGAATTGATGAAGTCGATGGCGCGGCTTTCCGTCGAAGAGAAAAAACTGCGCGGCGCCGCCATCAACCTGGCCAAGCAGGCTGTCGAGGTCGCGCTGGACGAGCGCCGCCGGGCCTTGGCCCAAGCCGAGCTTGAAAAGCAGCTCAATGCCGAAGCGCTCGATGTGACTCTTCCAGGCCGCCAGCGACCGCAAGGGGGCTTGCATCCAGTCTCGCTCACGTTGGAACGGATCGAAGCGATTTTCGGCTCAATGGGGTTCGATGTGGCCGAAGGTCCCGAGATTGAAACCGACTGGTTCAATTTCACCGCGCTCAATACCCCCGAAGACCATCCGGCGCGATCCATGCACGACACGTTTTATGTCGAGGGCGGCACCGACGCCGCGCCCAACCTGCTGCGCACCCACACCAGTCCAATGCAGATTCGCTATGCCATTCAGCATGTCAAGAAATACCGGGCCTTGATCGACGCCGGCGACCGCATGCCCGAAATCCGCGTGATCGCGCCGGGGCGAACTTACCGCGTTGACAGCGACGCCACGCATTCACCCATGTTCCACCAGTGCGAAGGCCTGTGGATCGGTGAGAACGTGAGCTTCAAGGACCTGAAGTTCGTGTTCACCGATTTTTGCCGCATCTTTTTCGAGAGCCACGAGCTGATGCTGCGATTCCGGCCCAGTTTTTTTCCATTTACCGAACCGAGCGCCGAGATCGACATCCAGTTCCCGGCCGGTCCGCTCGCCGGGCATTGGCTTGAAGTGGCCGGCTCGGGCCAGGTTCATCCGGCCGTTGTACGCAACATGGGGCTCGACCCGGAAAAATATATCGGTTTCGCTTTCGGCATGGGACCGGACCGGCTGACCATGCTGCGCTACGGCGTGAATGATTTGCGCCTGTTCTTCGACGGCGACATCCGCTTTTTGTCACAGTTCGAGTCATGAACAAGAATCAGAACAACAAATAAAAAACAAGGGCCAGCACACCATGCAATTTCCAGAATCCTGGTTGCGCGAGTTTTGCAATCCGCCGCTCGGCACCGAGCAGCTCGCTGAAATCTTGACCATGGGTGGACTCGAGGTGGAAGAGCTCAGGCCGGTCGCGCCGCCGTTCAGCGGCGTCGTGGTCGGCGAAATCACGCAAGTCGCGCAGCATCCCAACGCCGATCGCCTGCGCGTGTGCGAGGTCGATGTCGGACGGAGCGATTCGCTCACCATTGTTTGCGGCGCGCCCAACGCACGCGTTGGCATCAAGGTGCCCTGCGCCCTGGTGGGTGCCGAATTGCCGGCTGGTGAAGACGGCAAGCCTTTCATCATCAAGGTCGGCAAGCTGCGCGGCGTCGAAAGCCAGGGCATGCTGTGCTCGGCGCGCGAACTCAAGCTGTCGGAAGACCACGGCGGCTTGCTGGAGCTGGCGTCGGGCGCCCCGCTGGGGCAAAATATTCGCGAGCATCTTCAGCTGGACGACACCTTGTTCACCCTCAAGCTCACGCCGAACCTTGCGCATTGCCTGAGTGTTTATGGCGTCGCGCGCGAGGTCGCCGCGCTGACCGGCGCGCCATTGAAGGCGCCGACTTTCCCCGCCATGGCGGTAGGCATCAGCGACAAGCTGGCGGTCAAGGTCAGTGCGCCTGATTTATGCGGGCGCTTTTCGGGCCGTATCGTTCGCAATGTCGATCCGCAAGCCGCCACCCCGGCCTGGATGATCGATCGACTGGCGCGCTGCGGCCAGCGCAGCGTCACGGCGCTGGTGGATATTTCCAATTACGTCATGTTCGAGTTCGGCCGGCCCAGCCATGTTTTCGACCTCGACAAGATCCACGGCGGTCTCGACATTCGCTGGGGCAGGCCGGGCGAGATGCTCAAGCTGCTCAATGGCAATACCGTCACGGTCGATGAAAAAGTTGGGGTGATCGCCGACGAGCAGCAGGTCGAATCGCTGGCCGGTATCATGGGCGGCGCAGACACGGCGGTATCGAGCGACACGCAAAACATTTATGTCGAAGCCGCTTTCTGGTGGCCCAAAGCCATCGCCGGCCGCTCGCGCCGCTACAACTTTTCCACCGAGGCCGGCCACCGTTTTGAACGCGGCGTCGATCCGGGTCAGACCGTCGAGCATATCGAACGCATCAGCCAGCTGATCATCGATATTTGCGGCACGCCGGCGACGGTGTGTGGGCCGGTTGACGACTTGCGAATAAATTTGCCCGAGGCCGAACCTGTGGCCTTGCGGGTGGCGCGTGCCGCCAGGGTGATCGGCATGCCGATCACGCAGGCCCAGTGTTTCGATGCGTTCACGCGCCTTGGCCTGGCTGTGAAGGAGGGCGAGGGCACGCTGACCGTCACGCCGCCGAGCTACCGGTTCGACCTGCAAATCGAAGAAGACCTGATTGAAGAAGTGGTGCGCCTGCTGGGCTACCAGCGGCTGCCGGACACCCCGCCGCAGGCCCCGATCAGCGCCAGGATTCGCCCGGAGGCCATGCGCAGCCCATTTGCCATTCGTCGGGAAATGGCGTCGCTGGGTTACCAGGAAACCATCAATTTCAGTTTTGTCGAGGCGCGCTGGGAGCGCGAGCTGGCTGGCAATGCCGACCCGATCAAGCTGCTAAACCCGATTGCCAGCCAAATGAGCGTGATGCGTTCGTCGCTGCTGGGATCGCTGCTGCAGGTGCTTAAGTTCAATCTTGATCGCAAGGCGCCGCGAGTGAATATCTTCGAGGTGGGGCGGGTGTTTCTACGCGATGCCCAAAGCCGCAATACCGACACCACGGTGGCAGGGTTCGATCAACCCATGCGGCTGGCCGGTCTGGCTTATGGAGCCAGGTCGCCATTGCAATGGAGCCGATCCGACAGGTTGGTGGACTTTTTCGACGTCAAGGGCGACGTCGAAGCCTTGCTGGCGCCGCTGCAGGCTGTTTTCGCGCCGGCGACGCATCCGGCGATGCATCCGGGTCGATGCGCGAGCGTGTCGCTCGCAGGCCGGCTGATCGGCTCGATCGGTGAATTGCATCCACAATGGCGCCAAGGCTACGAATTGTCCCAGGCGCCCGTGCTGTTCGAGCTGGAGCTCGAGGCGCTGTTGTGGCGCCAAGTGCCAGTTTTCCAGGCTGTTGGCAAACTGCAGCCCGCTCAAAGGGATATTGCCGTGATCGTGCCTGAAAGCGTGACGCATGCGGCCCTCATGGCGGCGATCCATGCCGCCGATACGCAGAATTTACTCAAGGACGCGGCGCTGTTCGATGTGTACCGGCCGCGGCAGGCCACGACGGCCCTGCAGCTGGGTGAAAAAAGCCTGGCCATACGCCTGACGCTGTCGAGCGATAGCGCCAATTTGACCGATCAGGCCATGGAAGCCGCCGTCCAGGCGGTATTGGCAAGCCTGCAAGGCCGCCTGCAGGCACGGCTGCGAACCTGATGCTTTTCCACTCATCCGGACCCTCGAGATCACAAGAGTCGCCAGGAGCAAATCCCATGGAATTTTCAGTGCAAAGCCTTGAAGCGCCGGCGTTGACCAAAGCGCAGCTAGCCGAATTGCTGTTCGAGCAAATCGGCCTCAACAAACGCGAATCAAAAGAAATGATCGACGCTTTTTTTCAATTGATTTCAGAACGCCTGGTTGAGGGCAGCGACGTAAAAATTTCCGGTTTTGGAAATTTTCAGATTCGCACCAAGGCCCCGCGTCCTGGACGTAATCCGCGAACTGGCGAAGCTATTCCCATCAAAGCCCGTCGCGTGGTGACGTTTCATGCCAGCCACAAGCTGAAAGACGCGATCCAGGAGCGCGGCTCGATCGACTCGGGTGTGGCGAACATGTTCTCAGAAAATCCAAAATCCGTGGCCTGAAGGCTGTTGAGCCGGCAAGTATTTTGCCTCTGTCATTCACACCTCGAAAACGCTTTGCGTCAACTTGTGCCTTGGCGTAGATTCACGATCTCAATTTTTTAGCGTATTGATCAATTGGAAAAGCTTTTTCTTTCTATTCCCGCAAAACGCTACTTCACCATTGGTGAGGTCGCCGACTTGTGCGGTGTCAAGCCTCATGTGCTTCGTTATTGGGAGCAGGAGTTCAAGCAGCTGCGTCCGATGAAAAGGCGCGGCAATCGCCGCTACTACCAGCATCACGAAGTGCTCATCGTTCGCAAAATTCGGGAGCTGCTGTATGACCAGGGGTTCACCATCACCGGTGCGCGCAACCAACTACAAGACTTCGCTCAAGTCGAGCCGCCAGACCGCCAGTTTTGCGACGAAACCAGCCCTGGCAATCCCAATTTTCAAAGCGCCTCCGCGCTCATGCGGGACAGCTCTGGCATTGCAGCGAATTTTGAACAAATTTTTCCTGAAATCAATGGTGAAGTCAGCGCCGCAAGCTTAGCGCAGGGACTTCAACGAATGCGCCGCGAATTGATCGAAATAAGCGTTTTGCTCAACCCGGCCTGACAAACCCAGATTTCGCGCCAAGCTATAATTTGCGAAATCGGTGTGTGGCGCAGCCTGGTAGCGCACTTGCATGGGGTGCAAGGGGTCGAAGGTTCGAATCCTTTCACACCGACCA
>CAXSGT010000071.1:0-15088 GCA_964236835.1 uncultured Polaromonas sp. | reverse complement strand
CCTTCGTCGAGCTCGGCGGTGACGTAGTGCGCGGTCGCGCCGATGAGCTTCACACCGCGGTCATGCGCCTGCTGGTACGGCCTGGCGCCCTTGAAGCTCGGCAAAAAGGAATGGTGGATGTTGATGGCGCGGCCCGCGAGCTGCCGGCACAGATCGTCCGACAAAATTTGCATGTAGCGCGCCAGCACGACCAGCTCGGCGCGCTCGGACTCGATGATCTCCAGCTGCCGCGCCTCGACCTGCGCTCGGGTCGCCGGCGTGACCGGCAGATGGTGAAACGCGATGTTGTAGCTGGCGGCAAGCTGGTAGAACTCGCGGTGGTTGGAGATGATGGCGCGAACGTCCAGCGGCAGGAGGCCCGACCGCCAGCGAAACAGCAAATCGTTCAGGCAGTGGCCTTCCTTGCTGACCAGGATGACGGTGCGCATCGGCTGCGCGCCGTCGTGCAACTGCCAGCGCATCTGGAACGGCTCGGCGAAGGATGAGAGCCGGCTCGACAGCGCTTCATGCGTCCGCGCGTCGCAGGCGAACTGCACACGCATGAAAAACAGCCCCGTGCCCTTGTCGCTGTACTGCGCGGCTTCTTCGATATTGCCGCCATGCTCGAGCAGAAAGCCCGAGACGGCATGAACGATTCCCCGGCGGTCGGGGCATGACAGGGTCAAAATATAGGCATGATTCATGGGAGGCCGGATTGTCGCAGGTGATGCCGGAATGCACGCCGGCTTCACGCTGTCCCATTGTCCAAACTGCCCACCGGGGAATCCGATAGCCTTGTTGCCTCCGACATGCTGGCCTTCGCCAAGTGCGTGACGTAGGCAAAAACCATTCATTTCTATAGACTGATGCCGAAATGCTGACCTCTTCCGAAGCCGACCCCGATCAGCAAATGCCCATGCCGTTCCCTGCGGCAGACGATTACGCCAACGCCGTGATGCGCTGGGCGCGCGAGCTGCCCACCTTCGGCATGACCATCGAGCGCGGCATTGCCTATGGCGACGACCGCCTGCACCGCTACGACGTGTTTGGCCCGGTGGACGCCAAAAACGCCCCGGTGGTCGTGTTCTGGCATGGCGGTGGCTGGACCAACGGCTACCGTGATTACAACGCCTTCATGGCGCCGCATCTCATCGCCCTGGGCTGCGTGCTGGTGTCGCCGTCATACCGGCTGGTGCCGGAGGCACGCCTGCCGGCGGCGTTCGACGACAGCCTGCAGATGCTGGCTCACGTGATCGGCAACATCGAGCGCTTCGGCGGCGACGCCGGGCGGCTTTACCTGTGTGGCCACTCGGCCGGCGGCCACCTCGCGGCGCTGGCAGCGCTGCGGCACGCTGACTGCGCCCGCGCGGGCGTGCCGGAATCGGCGGTGCGCGGCTGCCTGCCGGTCAGCGGCATCATGGATCTGTACCATCCGTCGCCCATGCCGGACAGCCTTGAGGAGCGCGTCTATTCGATGGTGCTTGAAAACCCGGCGCTCGACGCCGTCATGAGCCCGATCTGCTGGACCGCCGGCAACCGCGTGCCGTTTCTGCTCACCGTCGGCGAGAACGACAGCGAGCGGGTGCGGCGCTCCAATGCCCGAATGCTGGAATTGCTGAAACTTCAGCACGCCAGCGCCGATTTGCAGGTCATGCCGGGCCAGGACCATTTCCAGGCGCACACTTCGCTGCGCGACGCCGGCCATCCGTGGTACCGCCGTCTAGCGGCGATGATCGAAGAAACCGCCGTATGAAGGAAATCGTGGACACCGGCCTGCCGGCGCCGAAACAACCCTTTTCCTGGGCGGTGAAATCGGCCGGGATGCTGTTCACCGCCAGCGGCCCGGTGCTGCCGGATGGCAGCATCGACACCGGCCCGATCGAAAATCAGGCGCGCCTGACCTTTTCCAATCTGCGCCAGGCGCTGATCGCCGCCGGCGGCACGCTCGACGATGTCACGCAAGTTTTGATCTACATGACCGATGTCGCAGACATGCCGGTCATCGACCAGGTTTACCGAGAGTTTTTCTCGGCGCCGTTTCCCAACCGGTCCAGCGCCGGAGTGGCCGGCCTGGTGGTGCCCGGCATGAAACTCGAAATAGTCGCCTACGCCATGCTGTCGCGCTAAGTCCTCCGTAGGCCGGCCACAGGCTTCTAGTCAGCCTGAATTCCAAATTCTTTGACCAGTTTTGCGTAGCGCGCATAGTCGCTGGCGATCAGGCGGGCCAGCTTTTCTGGATCGCCGCCCACCGGGACGACGGCAAGGCTCGTCAGCCTTGCCTGGACGTCAGGCATTTTCATGATTTCGTTGAAGTGGCCATTCAAAAGTTTAACCAGATCCACCGGCATTCCCTTGGGCCCGACCACCGATTGCCAAGCCGCCATTTCGGCATTCTTGAAGCCTTGTTCAGAAAGCGTCGGCACCTTCGGAAGGAACGGCGAGCGCTGTTGATCGGCTACTCCGAGCGCAACCAGCTTGCCTGTGGCGATATGCTGGGAGACGGGTCCTAGCGTGGTGTACATCATGGACACGTGGCCACCTACCATGTCGGCCACCGCGGGTACGCTGCCGCGGTAAGGAACCTGCGTCAAACTGATATTGGCAGACTTGGCGAAGAGCTCGCCGAGAATATGCATGGGCGATCCGTTGCCAGGGCTGGCATAGGTCTGGATCTGTTTGGCGTGGATGCAGGCCACCAGGTCTTTGAGGCTGGTCGCACCCGTGGCAGCTGTCGCCACGACGTACAAAGACTGCGTGCCCAGTTCTATGATGGGCGTGAGGTCGTTGATCGCGTCATAGGGAACGCCGGCGCCGGGCTTGAGTACCCATGGGGAGATTACGAGCGTGTTTGGCGCAAACAGCAACGTGTAGCCGTCGGCAGGCGACTTCGCCACATGCGACGTGCCGATCGTGCCACCAGCGCCGGTCCGGTTTTCCACGATCACTGGCTGGCCCAGCCTTGCACTGAGCTTTTCGCCGAACATGCGCGCGATGACATCGTTGTCGCCGCCTGCCGGATAGGCGACGACAAAGGTAATCGGTTTGCTGGGAAAAGCAGAGCTTTGAGCCAAGGCGTTATGGCTGATAAGTCCGGCTGCGAAGCCGACCAGTAGAACAATCCGGCGAAGCGATTTCATTTTTGGCCTTTCAGAAGATCCAAGTCGTGAGAAAAAAGAAGCAATGCAAAATTCTTCGCCTGAATCAGCCAAGTAGCGGTACAAAATGCGCCACGGACTCATCCAGACCATAGACGGGTTTCCAACCCAGCTCCGATGCTGCCTTCGTGATATCCGATGGCGCATGACGAACATGCGGAAAGCCGGCGAATCCGCCGCTGGGTTGCACGTCGAGCTGCACAGCCAGGCGGGGGAAAATATTTTTCACCGCGCTGACGAAGTCGTCAAATGATGACAACTCGCCCATACCAATGTTATAGACGCCTTGCGTCGGCGCAACCGCATCGAGCGCTGCGACATTGGCCCGCGCGCAGTCGCGCGCGTCGATGAATTCATCGCCACCCAGCCACACTAAAAAAGGATCGTCGATGACCGCTGTATCACCTCGTCGCGCAGGGGTCACCAGGGAGGAGAGAACGCGGCCCGGTACTGACGTGCCCGGACCTTTCCATGCGCTGATGACTGCTGCGTAACGCAAGCAAACCGTGCTCACGGCATACAGATCGCGATATAAAAGCGCCAAGTGCTCAGCGCTGACTTTGGTCGCCGCATAAACGGAGCCAGGGCGATGAGCAATGGAATTCAGCGGGAAATCTTCCGGAAAATATTGCCCTTCGAAATCTCCGAACGCCGAATATCCAACGGTGGTCGAGCTCGCGATGACCACACGCTCCATTGCAAGCCGCCTTGCCACTTCGAGCACGTTCATGACTCCCATGATGTTGACCCGCACGCCGGCCAGAATATCTTCACGGATCGCAGTCGAAAGCAGCGCTGCGGTGTGAACGATCCGGGTCACTCGATATTTGGTCACAACCTCGTGCAGTGCGGAAAAATCCGAGACATCGCACTGAACGATGCAAGAAAGTGAATGCTCCACTATCGTGTGGATCGCGTCCTTCGTCGGCTTCAGATCCAGCAGGATCGCGCGCTCACCCCTTTGGGCCAGTAGTTTGGCCGTGTGGCAACCGATAATTCCCGCGCCTGTAATTAGCGTGGTCACCGGGCCGTTCTCGCAACCGACAAGTTTTTGCAAAGGCTCATTGCAGTGATATTGGAAGGAAATGCATAGGGGGTGAAAACACACTCGAATGCGATTAAATTTACTGCAGCGTTATTAGGACCGCCAGGCATGGTTTCGCTGGGCGAACCTAGAATAGCCTTGATGTCCAACGCTCAGAGGCAGCCTGGTGTTCAATCCGTCAACGCTTTGAGGCGGGGACTGAGTGTGCTGCGAGCCGTCGAAACCGCAGTTGCCGCGAGCTTTACCGAATTGCAGCGAGAAACTGCACTCCCGAAGGCAACACTTGCCAGAGCGTTGAAAACGCTTGCGGAGACGGGTTGGATTCAACTGGATTTGGACAATGCGCGCTACAGCCTCAACCCGGTGCCTATTGCTTGCACGTCTTCGCTTGGATGGAAAGATTGCGTTGCCGAAGCCGCTGCGACGCCGCGCGCCGTACTTCAGCTTCGCGTTCCCTGGCCGAACGACTTGGGTGTTCGAGACGGCCCGTCCATGCTAAGCATAGACGGGCCGCATGCCCGGAACAGCTTGAGCGCAAACTTCAAAGTCCTGGGCTCACGTCCTTCGATGTTGCGCTCGTCCCTGGGACGCTGCTATATGTCGTTTTGCGCGGAAGACGAACGCGAGGAAATACTCCAAACATTGCGCAAGTCGCGGTCGGCGGCCGACCGCGAGGGCTCTGAAACCCACGAGATCAAACGCATGGTCGAACAGGTTCGGCGACAAGGCTATGCCACGCGCAACGCCAAATACACGAGTGGCGACTCGCCTGAGCGTTTTGGCGCGCTCGCCGTTCCCATCCTGCTCGATGGCCGGGCGCCCGCCGCACTTTGCGTCGTGTGGATCCCCGCAGTTGTCGATGAGAAAAAAATTATCCACGACTATCTGAAGGAGCTGCAAACAGCGGCGCGAGCGATTGCCGTGCGATTGAAGGCCTCTGCGGCTTTGAAAAGCTAGCAATAGGCTCGGATTGCTTTTGAAGCTGCCACATTGAGCCATTCAGTCGAACTTGGTGTGAGTGAGATACTTCTGACTTCTTTTACTTTCGCGTGGCCCCAAAGGTTAGCCCAGCGCGCAATCGCTGCCTAAAGTAGCTCTTCACATGAATTTTCCGTCGGTCGTTTCTTCTTCACCCACCTTTCAAGGAATCATCATGCCCAACCCCGGTCGCCGCGCCCTTACCCTGGTTACCCTGGCAGCCATCCTGACGGCAAGCCTCGCCTTCGGCGCTGTTTTCGCCCAGGGCGCTGCCTATCCGAACAAGACCATCACCATCGTCGTGTCGTATCCACCGGGCGGCGACACCGACGCGCTGGCGCGCCTGTACGCCGAAAAACTGCAGGCCCGCTTCGGCCAGTCGGTGATCGTCGAGAACAAGCCGGGCGCCAGCGGAACCATCGGCAATGCCTTTGTCGCCAAGGCGCCGGCCGATGGCTACACGCTGCTGTTCACGCCGAACACGATTTCGATCGCCACGCTGGTGCTGAAGTCGGGCACCGGCGCGGTGTACGACGTGGTGAACGACTTCACGCCGATCATCCAGGCCGGCAGCCAGTCGCTGTTTCTGGTGGTCAACAGCGCCACCGGCGTCGCGAATGTGAAAGACCTGGTCGCCGCCGCCAGAACCGGCAAGCTGCGCAGCTATGCCAGCCCCGGCAGCGGATCGCCGATGCACATTCTGGGCGAGAGCTTCAACAAGGCGGCGGATGTGAAGATCGCGCAAGTGCCTTACCGCGGCAGCGGCCCGGCGATTGTCGATCTGGTCGGCGGCCATGTGCCTTTCATGTACACCACGCTAGGGCCCGTGGCGCAGCACATCGCCAGCGGCAAGCTGGTCGCGATTGCCGTCGCCGATCCGCAGCGCTCGCCGCTGATGCCCAACGTGCCGACGCTGGCCGAGTCGGGCTATCCGGATGTCAACGTCGGCGCCTGGCAGGGGCTGATGGGTCCGAAAGGCATGCCGGCCGATGTCGTCGCGACGCTGAACAAAAGCATGAACGAAATCATCAAAATGCCCGACGTCGTTTCGCGCATGACGACGCTTGCCTTGATTCCGGTCGGCGGCGACGGGGCGGTGCTCGGAAGGATCAATGCCTTCGACCACAGCCGATACGCCAAGGTCATCAAGGAGTTCGGGATCCAGGCCGATTGAGCGCTGGCTGCAGCTGCGCGCAGTAGTCGGTCTCGGGCAAGGCCGGCGTCACCCAGACGGCGTCGAAGCCTGCTATGTTTTGAGTAGCTGGCGACGCCTGCTGCGCTTGCATGAGGATGGTTTTTGACCGGATAGCCGGCGGCAGGTGCAGCGGCACGCCGAGCGTGCGGTCGGCATGGCCGCCGCCCGAGATCAGCACCACCGTCTTGCCGGGCAAGACCGCCTTGGCCAGAGTGGCGGCCATGCTCATGTCTTTGGCGATCTGGATGCGCGTCATCGGCTGGATCCGGCTTTCCGGCAGCAAATCGCAGTGCCCGATGCGAATGGCCTGCTGCTGCGCCTTGAGCGCCGGGCCGGGCAACCGCGCGTCGAGCCCGCCGTCGTTCATGCTCGCGGGCATTTGGCCGCGCGGCAGGTTGGCGCCTAGCACGGGAACGCCGGCGCGAACCGCCGCCATCACCACGCCCCGGTAGGCTTGCCAGGGCCAGGCGTCTTCGTCCCAGTTGAGCGCCTGGCGCGTTTGCTCGTCGGTGGCGCTGGGTTTGAGCGGCGCGGTGCTGGCGCCGGCGTCGGCCATCTCCAGCGCCAGCGCCGCCAGCAGGCTTCGCGACGCAAGCGTCGAAACCACTTGCCGCTCGATCCGATGATGTTCCCCAGCGTCGTGCTGCTCGCCGACGAGGAGCACGTCGGCCGGCAGCAGCGCATCGAGCCGGCTGGCCGTCAGCGCCGCGCCGTCGCCGGCAGGGTTGTCAAGGATCGGCGCTTCGGGGCGGCCGGCGCAGCCGCCCCCTATGAGCGCGGCAAGAAGCGCCAGACTGCGAAACAGCGGAACCCGGATAAAAGCGGTCATCGGGCGATGCTACCGCCTTCCAGAGCGTATTTGCTTTAATACGGCGTTCCAGCCAGCGCGTCAATGCAGCGAAACAGGCGTCGTCGCCAGGCCGCTATAGCCTTCGAGCGTGTCCTCGACTTCTTCTTGCGTCGGTGTGTCTTTTTGCCAGGCGAGCAGGCGCTGCTGGAAGATTTCGGCCCAGGAGCCGTCGAGGTAAACCTCTTTGCCCGAGCGCTTGTCAACGATCTCGAAGCCGTTGCGGGCCAATTGCGGCGCCACCGGCCTCGGGGCGGATTCTTCTTTGGACGCGTCGACGTGTATCTGCACCACCACAAAAGAGTCGGAGTCGTATAACAGTTGCATGAATAAGTCCTTCGTCTCTAGATGGCAGTGGCGAGCCGGATTTCAAGTGCGCCGGGCCGTCAGGGCCGCTCCAGGGCGCTCAGCTGCTGGTCGACGAAATCGCCATTGGACTGAGTGATCCTGCTGCGCACCGGCAGATAGCCCAGCGAGGGTGCATACCAGACCTCGACCTTCTGGTCGTACTCGCGCCGGGGCTGGCGCGACAGCCTGACCACCTTCAGCTCACCGTAGGGCAGCGCGAGCAGCTCCTCGCCTTCCACCCGGAAAGTCCAGCTGTCGGCGTCGCGCGGCCCGACGGTGTACATCGAAATCAGCGAGCCCGCTGGAAACCCCGCCGGATCGCCGGCGAGCATGCCGGCCAGCTGCAGCACCACGCTGACCCGGTCCTGCGCGCCCTTGACCCAGGGCAGCACCGGCGTGTTGGCGCTGAAGATGATCTGGCCCTTGGCGGCGTCGAAATGCGCCGCCACCTCGGCTCTGGACTTGTCGGAAAAGCGGCTCGGCGCCAGCCCCTCGGCGCCGATCTGGCCGGTGCTGGTCATGATGCGCGCGCCGATGAAGAGCGCGCTGACGGTCATGCGGGCGTCATAAGCGCCGCCATTGTTTTGCCAGGCGAGTTCGCCTTTGGCATGGTAGGCGAGCCCCTTGGCGCTGCCGCTCATCTGGTAGTCGAGCCGGGCGCTCGCCGGCAGCGCCATGGCCGCCACCCGCGTCTGGCCCGGACCGGGCGCTTGCGCGGCCAGTGCGCCGGCGGCCGCTGCGCTCGCGGCGGGCGCCGGGGCCAGCGCCGTCGGCGTGTCATCGGCGGCTCGCGGCGCTTCGGCCGCGTCGAGTGCCGTGGCCGCGTCGCTGGTGGCGGTCGATGGCGTCGGGGTGGGTGTCGCGGAGGCGGTTGCGCCGTCCGTGCCGGCTGGAGAGGGTGCGTCGGGCGCTTGCGGCGCCGGCAAGGCATTTGCTACTGAATTAATAGCTGACTGCGCAGGCGCCACGTGCGAAATTACCTCTTTTGGCTTGAAAAAAGGTTTTTTGGAGGTGCGGACCGCGGGCTTGGCGGCCGTTTTCGCGGCCGGTTTGTCGGGCGCCGGCACGGCCTCGGGCGCCGCGCCGCTTTTCATCGACGGCGGCGGGGAAATGCTGCGCGTGGCAAAAGGCGCGCCGCGCCGGTCAGGCTCCGGCGCCAAGCCGAAATGGCTGGACGGCAGGCGCAGCACCAGCGCATGCGCCAGCAGCACGCCCAGCGCCAGCGCGCCGAGCGTGCGCCAGGGCGGCGCGGCTGAAAAAGTCGATAACGAAGGCGACACCGGGGGGCTCCTGCCGGGCGCACTCAGGCGGCATACAGCGCATCGAGCGAGCGCAGGCCCTTGATCTCGATCGGGTTGCCGAACGGGTCGCAAAAGAACATCGTCCACTGCTCGCCCGGCTGGCCTTCGTAGCGCAGCTGCGGCGCCAGGATGAAGCGCGCGCCGGCCGCTTGCAGCCGCCCGGCCACAGCCTGCCAGTCCGCCAGCGCCAGCGCCAGGCCGAAGTGCGGCATGGGAACCGCAACGCCGGCGACCTGGCCGGTGCGCTCGGTCTGGAACGGCTGGCCCAGATGCAGCGAAAGCTGATGGCCGAAGAAATCGAAATCGACCCAGGTGGCGCTCGAGCGGCCTTCGGCGCAGCCCAGCACGGCGCCATAAAAGGCGCGCGCCTGCTCCAGGCTGGTGACGTTGCACGCAAGGTGAAAGACGCTTTTCATCGCGCAAGCTTAGCAGGCCGGGGCGAAAAAAACCGGTTGACGCGAGCCCCTGACGCTGCACAATAAAGGCGTGCACGGGAAAAGCGCCAGGCGCGTTCCTTGCGCGCAGGCCGTGGGAGGCCGTTTCATCCGATGCAATCGTGCACAACCTGCCAGGAGACACTTCAATGAGCAACGCGAACACCCCTTCCTTCCCCGATTTCGGCAAGCTGGTTCCCGGTTTCGATTTTCTGCAAAACCTGACCAAGCCGGCCGCCGGCGGCGCGACCCCGGGACTGCCGCAGCTGCCCGGCCTGGGCGGCTGGATCGCGCCGACGCTCAATGTCGAGGAACTCGACAAGCGAATCCAAGAGCTCAAGTCGGTGCAATTCTGGCTCGACCAGAACGCCGCCGCGCTCAAGGCCACCACCCAGGCGCTGGAGCTGCAGAAGATGACGCTCGCCACGCTCAAGGGCATGAATTTCAACATGGCCGATATGGCGAACGCCTTCAAGCTGAAGATTGGCGACGGCTCGGCGTCCGGCGCGGGCACGCCGGGCCGCGGCGACGCCAGCGATGGCGGCGACACCAAGGATATGAAGGACAAGCCCAAGCCGACATTCGCCGGGCTGGAGATTCCGCCGTCGGCTTTTCAGCTCGGCAAGCCGCAGCCCCAGGCCGATGAAAAACCCGCGCTCCCCGAGGCCAAGCCGGAAGCCGCTCCCGCTCCCGCTGGCGTGGTGGACCCGATGCAATGGTGGGGCGCGTTGACCCAGCAGTTCCAAACCATCGCCACCGAAGCGATGAAGGAAGTCGCCAGGACGGCGTCGCTGGACGGTCCGAAAAACATGGCGGCCGGCCTGGCCAAGGGCGCCGTCAAGAACGCCACCGACATGGCCACGGGCATCGCCAAAGGCATTGCCGACACCGCCAGCAGGACCATGGCGGGCGGCGCGCGCGCCGCCATGAAGAACGTGGTGGGCAACAACAGCAACTGGCCCAAGCCGCCCGCTGCGGCGAAAGCCGCGTCGCGCACATCCCGCGCGGCCGGTGCTCCCAGCGCATCGCCGGCGTCCAGGCCGACGGCCAAAACAACACCCAAGGCGACCCGCGGCGCCGCGGGTCGCAAGACGCCGCGTTGATTGTCGCACACTGATTTTTTTACCGGGCCGATGACCGCCCAGATATCAATGAAGCCGGGAAGCTTTGAAGCCATGAAACTTTTTCCCTACGGCCACGCCACGCATCCGCAATGGCAGCTGGCCGCCGGCCTGGTGCTGGCGCAGCTGCGCGGCCAGCTTGCGCTGCCCGACTATGCCGGCGCGCCGACGCTGGCGCTGCTCTACATCACCGACCACTATGCGGCCGACGCGCAGGACATACTGGACCACCTGAGCGCCGAGCTGCCCGACGTGACCGACTGGAGCGGCACGGTCGGCGTCGGCATCGCCGGCAACAATGTCGAGTATTTCGACGAGCCGGCGCTGGCCGTGATGCTGTGCGAGCTGCCGCACGGCCAGTACCGCGTGTTCTCAGGCGTCTCGCCGCTGCCGCCGGCCCGCGGCGGCGTGTTCAAGGCGCATACCGCGCTGGTCCATGCCGACGCCGCGACGCCCGACGTCGCCGGGCTGATCGACGAGATGGCCAGGCGCTGCGAGAGCGGCTATGTCTTCGGCGGCCTGGCGTCGAGCCGCAGCCGCACGGTGCAGTTCGCGCTCAGCGGCCACGGCAACGTCAAGGGGCAGGGCGCGGCCGGCGGCGTCTTCAGCGGCGGCCTGAGCGGCGTCGCCTTTGCGCGCGACCCTTCCGGCGGCATGGGCCTGATGTCGCGCGTCACCCAGGGCTGCCGACCGGTGTCTGCGACGTATGAAATCACCGCCTGCGAGGGCAATGTCGTCACCGAACTCGACGGCCGGCCCGCGCTGGACGTGATGCTGGCCGATCTGGGCGTGTCGCTCGACCAGCCGCGCCAGGCGCTCGCGAGGGTGAGCGCCACGCTGGTGGGCCTGAGCCAGAGCGCGGACATGCCCGACGACCAGTTCAGGCGGCGCTCGGGCCAGTTCGGCGCCGAGGTGGTGGTGCGGCATCTGATCGGGCTCGACCCGGCGCGTAAGGGCATCGCGATCGCCGACCTGCCCGCTGTCGGCATGAAGCTCGCTTTTTGCGAGCGCAACGCCGAGGCCGCGCGCGCCGACCTGGTCCGCATTTGCGCTGAAATCCGCGAGGAGCTGGAGCCCGAAGAGATCACGCTCGAAGTCGCCAGCGTCCTGAACGCATCGGAGGCTGAATCCGCGCCGCACCCGGCGCGGCGCATCGCCGGCGCTGTTTACATCAGCTGCGCCGGGCGCGGCGGGCCGCATTTCGGCGCGCCCAGCGCCGAGCTGCAGATCGTGCGGCGCGCCCTGGGCGACGTGCCGCTGGTCGGTTTTTTCGCCGGCGGGGAAATCGCCCGCCATCAGCTGTACGGCTATACCGGCGTGCTGACGGTGTTCACGGCGGTGGATTGAGCGCCGCGCCGCTTCTCGGCTGCTGCGCCGGCGGGTCGGCGGTCAAACGTTCGGCAGCTCTTTGCAACGCGGATCCTCGGTGAAAAACAGCGCGCGCTTCACAGCCGGGCGTTGCCGCATGCGCTCGTACCAGGCGGACAACGCCGGGTAGCCCGCGCCTTGCTCCCGCAATTCCGGCGCCAGATTGAAGATGCGCTGCACAAAGGGTATTAGCGACAGGTCCGCCAGCGAGTACTGCCCGGGCAGCAACCAATCGTTGCCAAGAGCCGCCCATTTGTCGATCTGGCTAAGGGTTTCGCGCATGTCTTCGGCGGACTGCCTGACTTCCCGCTCGGTAAAGCCGGACGCCGCCACCGTGGCCCAGCGCTCGCGGCGCTCCGTCGTCGGCACGTTGCGCAGCACTTCGGCCAGCTCCTCGCCGCTGAGCCGCTGCGCGGCCGGAGCGCTCAGGCGCATCCAGGTCAGCATATAGACCGCCTTGTAGGCAAACGTGTCGGCGTAGTGGGTCATGATCCGCATGCGCGCCCGCGCCAGCGCGTCTTTGGGCGCGAGCGGCACATCTGGAAACTGGTCTTCGATAAATTCCAGGATGACGCTGCTTTCGACGATCGGCGTCCCCTCATACACGAGGGTCGGCACCACACCGCCAGGATTGATCGCCAGGTAGCGCGGGTCCGTCTGCTCGAATTTCTGCAGATCCATCAGCCGGCTCGTGAACGGCAAATTCTTCTCCATCAAGGCGATGCGCACTTTCTTGGAACAGGTCGATGCGAGCCCGTGGTAGAGCACGATCCCGGCGACGTTGCTGAAATCTACGGCGTTGTTTTGCTGCATACGGATTTTGATTGAAGCGTCAAGCGGACCGCCGGCTTGCTCGCCCAGGCCGCAAGGAAAAAATCTTCACCGAAGCGCGCTCGCATGCGCCCCGCATGGCAAGCTACTCGGCTTTGATGTTTGCCGATTTCGCCAGAGCGATGAACCTGTTCGCGTCCGCGCGAATCAGCTGCAGCACCTGCGCTCCCTTGCCTTTGGGCAGCACTTCGATGCCGGCGGCCGAGAGGCTGGCGCGCAGGGAAGGGTCGGCAAGCACCTTCTCGACATCGGCCGCGATTTTCGCGACGAGGTCCGAAGGCATGTGCGCAGGCCCCATCAGCGCGCTCCAGTTGGCCTGGTCGAAGGGCTTGAATCCCTGCTCTTCGAAAGTCGGGGCCTCGGGGAGCAGTTTGTACCGCGACGCGGTCGTCACCCCCAGTATGCGAAGCTTGCCGGCCTTTGCGTACGGCACCGCAAGGTTGGCGCTGATGAGGGCAAGCGGAATCTGGCCGCCGAGCACGTCGGTCAACGCGGGCGAGCAGCCCTTATACCCGGTGTGGGCGATTTGCATGCCCGTCATCTGCTTGAGCCGCTCCATCGCGAAATGCTGCGGCGTGCCGATACCGCAGGAGCCATAAGTCAGGCTGTCGGGCTTGGCTTTTGCCGCCGCGACCAGCTGCTTGAGGTTGCCAATGTGGGCGGACGGATGCGCGACCAGCGCCAGCGGGTTGACGCCCAACAATGAAATGCTCGTCAAGTCCTTTTCGTAGTCGTAGGGCAGCTTGCCCTGCACCGCCAGGTTGCTGACCATGGAGCTGTTCTGCACGATAAGGTTATAGCCGTCCGGCGCCGAACGCACGATTTCCATCGTGCCGATGGTGCCCGACGCGCCCGCCTTGTTTTCCACAACGACACCTTGCCCCCAGACTTTTTGCAGCCCCACGGCGACCTGCCTGGCCACCGTGTCCGAGCCGCCGCCGGTTGCGACGGGCACCATGATGCGAACCGGTTTGGAAGGAAAAGCGTCGGCGTGGGCCATCGAAGCCGCGGCGAAAAGGCTGGCAATGCAGACGAAAATGCGCGGAAGATAGTCGCTCAAGAGTTGTCTCCAGTTAATTTTTTAGTCGCCGGTAAATATGATTGGCGAGAAGCGCTTAAACGTCAACTCGATTTCTCGCTATATGAGACTATGGGTGCTAAAAATTGGTAACAGGAACCCGCCATGAGTGTGAATCCAGCCGCGCCGGTCTTATCGATACCCGCAGGCGCCTCCCCGCCGCCAGGAAACCCGCATCCGAACCAGTTCGCCCTGCTGAAGCAGCGCCGCTTCGCGCCGTTCTTCTGGACGCAGTTTTCGGGCGCGGCAAATGACAATCTGTTCAAGTTCGCCTTTACCGTGATGGTGACGTACCAGCTCAGCGTGTCGTGGCTGCCGCCGGCGCTGGCCGGGCTGGTGATCGGCGCGCTGTTCATCCTGCCGTTTTTGCTGTTTTCGGCGACCAGCGGGCAACTGACCGACAAGTTCGAGAAAACCCGCATCATCCGCTTCGTGAAGAACCTCGAAATCGCGATCATGCTGCTGGCGGCGGTCGGCTTCGTCGGCGGCAATGCCTTTGCCCAGGTGCCGGTGCTGCTGGCCTGCACTTTTCTCATGGGCGTGCATTCGACGCTGTTCGGCCCGGTCAAGTTCGCCTATTTGCCGCAGGCGCTGAGCGAACGCGAGCTGACCGGCGGCAACGGCATGGTCGAGATGGGAACTTTCGTCGCAATTCTGCTGGGCAACGTCGTCGGCGGGCTGCTGGTCGCGGTGCCCGGCGCTGGGCCGCGCTATGTCGCGGTTTCGTGCGTGCTGCTGGCGCTGGCCGGGCGCGCGGTCGCGCAGTTCATCCCGAAGGCGCCGGCGACCGACCCGGGCCTGAAGATCAACTGGAACCCGGTCAGCGAAACCTGGCGCAACTTGTTGCTGGCCCAAACCAATCGGGTGGTGTTTCGCTCGATGCTCGGCATCAGCTGGATGTGGTTTTTCGGCGCGGTGTTTCTGAGCCAGTTCCCGAGCTTCGCCAAGGAAGTGCTGCACGGCGACGAGCAGGTGGCGTCGCTGCTGCTGGTGGTGTTTTCCATCGGCATCGCCACCGGCTCGCTGCTGTGCGAGGTGCTGAGCCGCCGCCATGTCGAGATCGGCCTGGTGCCGCTCGGCGCGATCGGCATGAGCGTTTTCGCGGTCGATCTCTACTTCGCGGCGCGCGGCCTGCCGGCGTCAATTCCCCTGGGCGTGGGGGCTTTCCTGGCGCAAACCGGGCACTGGCGGGTGCTGCTCGACCTGGCGCTGCTGAGCCTGTTCGCAGGCCTCTACAGCGTGCCGATGTATGCGCTGATCCAGCTGCGCAGCCTTGCCACGCACCGCGCCCGCATCATTGCCGCGAACAATATCCTCAATGCGCTGTTCATGATCGTCAGCGCGATTCTGGCCGGCGTGCTGCTCAAGGCCGACTTCACGATTCCGCAGATTTTCCTTTTCACCGGCC